>JBILLP010000109.1:0-8445 GCA_044376025.1 Bradymonadia bacterium | reverse complement strand
AGGTCGAGCCGGTCGTGTCCACACACACCGTGCCGGTGGCCGGCGGCGTGAATCGCCACACCGATTCGGGCGCGGAGCTGCCTCGGGAGCACGACGGGACGGCGTTGTTCACCAGGCCGGCCGTCAGCCCCGAGTAGCGGCCGTAGGTCGTCGCCACGTTCGGGTCGTCGCAGGTCTGGCCCGCCGTCACGCAGCCTGGCGCCGCCACACACTCGGCGTCGTCGCAGTCGACGGCTGCGTCACCGTCGTTGTCGATGCCGTCGTCGCAGATCTCGAAGACCACACAGGCGGCGTTGGTCGCGCAGTCGGTGTCGGCGCAGTCGACCGCGCCATCGAGGTCGTTGTCACGCGTGTCGGTGCAGTTCTCGGGCTGCGGGATGCAGGCTGGATTGCGCAGGCAGTCGGTGTCGGCGCAGTCGGCCGCGCCGTCGGCGTCGTTGTCGACCGTGTCGGTGCAGTTGGTCTCGATGCCGGCACACGCCGGGTTCGCCGCGCAGTCGGTGTCGGCGCAGTCGGCCGCGCCGTCGCGGTCGTTGTCGACGCGATCGGTGCAGTTCGTCTCGGTGACGGCGCCGGCGCAGGCCCCCGAGGCGATGTTGAGCCGGTAGCTGCCGCCGGCGGTGCCGAAGCCGTCGATGAAGAAGAAGACGTCGGTGCCGCCCGTCACGTTGAGCTGGATGCGCGACGTGGTGCCGACGCCCGGCGTGTCATCGTTGCAGGCCAGGTCGGTCGTGCCGGTGCAGTTGCTCCGGGCAAACAGCACGGTGTCGTAGGTCGATCCGGCCGTGTCGACGCAGATCGTACCGGTGGCCGGCGGGGTGAAGCGCCAGACCGACTCGGGCGCGGTTCCGGCGCGCACACACGAAGGCACAGCGTTGTTGGTCAGTCCGGCCGTCAGACCCGAGTAGCGGCCGTAGGTCGTCGCCACGTTGGGGTCGGCGCAGGTCTGGCCCGCCGTCACACAGCCGGGCGCCGCCACACACTCGGCGTCTTCACAGTCGACCGCGGTGTCGCCGTCGTTGTCGATTCCGTCGTCACAGATCTCGAACACCACACAGGCGGCGTTGGATGCGCAGTCGGTGTCGGCACAGTCGACCGCACCGTCGAGGTCGTTGTCGCGCGTGTCGGTGCAGTTCTCGGGCTGCGGGATGCAGAGCGGGTTGCGCGCGCAGTCGGTGTCGACGCAGTCGAGGGCGCCGTCGCTGTCGTTGTCGATGCCGTCGTTGCAGACGATCTCGGTCGTGGCGCAGCCCACCGCCGCGAAGCAGCCGCGGTCGGCACAGTCGACCGCGCCGTCGCCGTCATCGTCGATGCCGTTGTCGCAGATCTCGGGCACGATGCAGCCGGGGTTGGTCGCGCAGCCCGAATCGGCGCAGTCGATGAAACGGTCCAGGTCGTTGTCGATGCCATCTGTGCAGTTCTCGGGCTGCGGCACCGGGCAGGCGCCCGCGGCCACGGTCAACACATAGGAGCCCGACGACGTGTTGAAGCCATCGACAAACACGAAGTAGGTCGTGCCCGCACGCGCCGTGAGCTCGAGCTGGCTCTGCTGCACGCCCGTGAAGTCGTCGTCGCAGCCCACCTCGCTCGTGGCGTCGGCGCAGCTGGTCCTGACATAGACGACCGTGTCGAAGTTCGAGCCGAAGGTATCGACGCAGATCTGGCCCGACGTCGGCGCCGTGAAGCTGAAGACCGTCTCGGGGCCCGCGCTACGGCCGCAGGTTCCCTGCTGGTTGTTGTTCAGCGTCGAGGTGCGGCCAGTGCGCGTGCCGAACCCGGTGAGCGCGGTCGGGCTGTCGCAGACCTGCGGGCCCGGCGCGCAGACCGGGTCGGAGTCGCAGTCGGGGTCGCCGCAGTCGATCAGCCGGTCGCCGTCGTTGTCGGCGAGGTCGGTGCAGTCCTCGGGCGGCAGGATGCAGAGCACCGACTCGCGGCAGTCGGGGTCCACACAGTCGACGAAGCCGTCGCCGTCGTTGTCGGTGCGGTCGTCGCAGATCTCGCCGGCCACGCAGGCGGGCTCTGCGGCGCAATCGGTGTCGGCGCAGTCGGTGGCGCGGTCGCCGTCGTCGTCGCGCCCGTTGTTGCAGATCTCGGCGCCGACACAGCCGGCCGACCTGAAGCAGGAGCTGTCGGCGCAGTCCACGAAGCCGTCACGGTCGTCGTCGACGCCGTTGCCGCAATCCTCGGGCAGCGCTGCGCAGCGGGGATCGGCGTCACAGTCGGCATCGAGGCAGTCGATGGCGCGGTCGCCGTCGTCATCGACACCGTTGCCGCAATCCTCGGCCGTACCCGCGCACGAAGGATCCGCGGCGCAGTCGTTGTCGGCGCAGTCGACGAAGTCGTCGCCGTCGTCGTCGACGCCGTTGCCGCAGACCTCGGTGGCACCGAGGCAGCGCGGATCGCGCAGGCAGGCGCGGTCGAAGCAGTCGACCAGGCCGTTGCCGTCGTCATCGACACCGTTGCCGCAGACCTCGGGCGAGCCCGTGCCGCAGCCTGCCGTGCGGGCGCAGGCCGGGTCGTCACAGTCGACCAGGCCGTTGGCGTCGTCGTCGAGCCCGTTGCCACAGTCCTCGGTCGGCGCGAGGCAGACGGGGCTCTCGAAGCAGGCCGGATCGGCGCAGTCGAAGGCGCCGTTGCCATCGTCGTCGAGCCCGTTGTCGCAGATCTCGGGCACCGGGCCGTCGCAGACCGGGTCGAGCGCGCAGATCGGGTCGTCGCAGTCGACGAAGGTGTTGGCGTCGTCGTCGATGCCATTGTCGCAGATCTCCGCGCGCTCGCAGGCGTCGGGCACGCCGTTGGCGTTGGTGTCCTCGCGGTCGTTGCCGAGCGGGCAGAGATCGCTCTCGTTGCAGATGCCGTCGAGGTCGTCGTCGCTGCAGGCCGCCGAGCAGGAGCCCGACTGCGGCACGCAGGCGCCCTTGATCTCGCCGGCGATCACGACCTCGCCACACACAAAGCCGGCAGCGCACCCCGAGCTGTCGGCGCAGGGCAGCAGGCAGACCGAGTCGGCACCGAGCGTCGCACAGGCCGGAGCGGCCGTTCCGCAGTCATCGACCGTCGCGCAGGCCGCGCAGGCTGCACCGGGCGTGAAGCTGCAGTCGGGCTCGCAGCCATCCCCGGGCTCCGCGTTGCCGTCGTCGCAGGCCTCGGACAGCTCGCGAACCCCGTTGCCGCAGACCGGCTCGGGCAGGCAGCCCGGCTCGATGGCGCAGACCGGATCGTCGCAGTCGACCAGGCCGTCGGCGTTGTCGTCGAGGCCGTTTCCGCACTCCTCGTCGCAGGCGTCGGGGATGCCGTCACCGTCGAGGTCCAGGCGATCGTCTCCCCGGTCGCAGCGGTCGTTGAAGTCACACACGCGGTCGCCGTCGGCGTCGGCACATGTCTCGGTGCAGACCCCGCCGGCGGGCAGGCAGGCGCTCGCGGCGACACCATCGATCTCGATCGCCTGGCACTCGAACCCAGGGGCACACCCCTCGGCGCCGCAGAAGGCAAGGCAGTAGCGCGCGTCGGCCTGCGCCACGCAGTTCGGCGCCGCGGGGCCGCAGTCGAGGTTGCCGGTGCAGACGCGGCAGGGCGCCCCGTCGGTCGCCCGGCAATCAGCCTCGCAGCCGTCACCCGGCTGGTCGTTGCCGTCGTCGCACTCCTCGCCGATCTCGACGAGCCCGTTGCCGCAGGCATCGACCTCGCCCGAGCCGTCGGGGTTGGTGTCGTCACCGGAGCCATCGATGCCCGTGTCGCCACCCGAGCCGTCGATGCCCGTGTCGGTGATCGAGCCCTCGTCAAAGACGTTGCCGCCCTGGGTTCGGCCACAGGCGGCGAGCAGCACCAGCGCGGATCCGGCGATCCAGCGCAGGGAGGAAGCAGGCATTCGGAGCGTCATGGAGGGCCTCAGCCGTTCAAAAGGGGTCTGTCACGGCGGGCGGCTGCGGCATGCCCCCAGAGGAGCACGCAAAACCGCCCTGTCTGACTCTGTTCGCGGGCGGCACACCGAATTGTGCGCCCTCGCTTCGTGTTCGATCGATCCGCGCTCCGCCCCATCAGGGCCCTGTCGAACGCGGCGCGCAGTAGTTGGGGACAAGGCCCGGCAGGGTGCCCGCAACGCAGGTCTCCTGCACCCTGCAGGTCGTGTCGTCGCCGACCGTGCAGCCGCCACAGGCGTTGAAGAAGGTGCCGCCGGGCGCGAAGTTCAGGATCGTCGAGCAGGCCAGCGACCCGCCGCACTCCGCGTCGAACGGGTCGTCGTCGGTGGGCAGCGGGATTCCACCCGTGGGGTTGTCGCAGACGCCCTGCACGAAGCAGCCGACCGACGACGAGCAGTAGACCGTGCCCACATCGCCCGAAAAGCCCAGCGTCGACGCCAGCGTGCGGCACTGCGCGTCGCTGCGGCAGGTCGTCGGGACCGTGACGCACGCCCCGTCGGCGCCGCAGACCTGCCCCGTCGGGCAGTCACAGGCCTCGCAGACGCCCCGCACGCAGACGTCGCCCCCGCTACAGGCCGCCGACGTCATGCACTCGACGCAGAATCCCCCGTCGCACGAGGGTGCGCTCGACGGGCAGTCGCTCGATGTGCGGCAGGTGCTCGGCGAGACCACGCAGCGGTTCTCCGCGTTGCAGCCCTGGTCAGCGGCGCAGTCGAAGTCGGAGCGGCAGCCCAGGCAGGCGCAGGCCGCGGCGTCGAAGAAGGGCGTCAGGCCGGTGCAGCTCGCCGCGGTCAGGCCGCAGCCGGCATCGGCACAGGCCGCAGACGCCGCGTCGCACACCTGCCCGGTCGCGGCGCAGTCGGTGCGCCGCTCGACCGCGCCGTAGTTGCAGGTGCCGCCCACGCAGCTCCCGTTGCCCCGGTACGAGACGCGGGTGTTGCCATCGCACGATGTCGCCGGCGGCAGGCAGTCGGCGCTGCTGCCACAGGATCCCTCGATCGGCACGCAGGCGCCGGCCTCGCAGGTCTCGGTCGCGGTGCAGTTGTCGAGCGGCGCGAACTCCCCAGACGCGTCGCACTGGTAGGCGTCGCCACCAATGCAGGTGCGGGCCCCGGGCGTGCAGGTCGAGGCGACGCAGGCGCCGTCGCGGCAGGTCTCGCCGACGCCGCACGGCAGCGACACAATCCCGGTGCCGGTGTCGTCGCAGGCCGACACGGTCACGTCATCGGAGCAGAATGGCTCGCCCGGGTTGCAGAGGATCGGCGCACACGACCCGGTACTGTCCTCGATGCGGCAGGCGGCGCTGTCGCCACAGTCGAGCCGCTCCTCGGCGGACCCGTCGGCGGCGCAGACAAGCAGTGTGTTGCCGTCACACCGCGCGGCCAGCGGGGTGCAGACGGGATCTCCGATCGGCACGCAGAGGCCGTCGGCGCAGCGAAAGCCGCCCTGGCACTCGCGGTCCGAGGTGCAGCCGATCGCCTCGCACCGGCCGGTCTCCGCGTTGCAGCGCTCCCCGCCCGCACAGGCCGCGTCGCTTGAGCAGAAGAAGCTGCAGGCCTGGTCGATGCAGACCTCGTTGGGGCCGCAATCGCCCGTCGAGACGCAGCCGACGCAGATGCGCTCGACCGGCTCGCAGGCCGTGAGCTCGCCCTCGCACGGGTCGTTCGGGCCGCAGGCCTCGCGGCAGAGGCCCGACCGGCAGACCTCGCCGCCGCGGCACGAGGCGTCTGACGCGCACGGGGTCAGGTCGGGATTGGTGTCGACCGCGGTGTCGCCCCCCCCGGTGTCGACCGCGGTGTCGCCCCCCCCGGTGTCGGCCGCGGTGTCGCCCCCCCCGGTGTCGGCCGGGGTCGGATCGTCATCGCCGGAGCGCGCCCGCCCGCCGGTCTCGGTGCCACAGGCGGCAACGACGGCGAGGGCAAGCGGCAGCAACCTCGGTGCCACCCCCAGCCGGCTCAGGGAACGGCGCAGGGGCGACAAGGGTACGGGGGCGGACGTCGACATGGTGGCTCCGGGCGAGAGAGCGCCGCGGCAGGTCGCGACAGGGCACGGCGGCGGCGCGGTGCTAGCGCGATTCAGGATCGGGGGCAAAGGCAAACCGTCGCGGGCCGCGGGATCGCGTCTGCGTTGACAGCAGTGCGCCGCCAGGTGCAGACAGGCCGGGGTGTCGGGCCGTTGCGCCAGGGGGCGCGGGGTGACGGCGCCGAGCACACAGGGCGGGAGTCGAGCGATGCGGGTCGAGGAGATTCAATCGAGGTTGGCGGCGCTGGGCTACGTGGTCGGGCCGATCGACGGCATCCCGGGGCGCCGGACGCTCGCGGCGATCCGGGCCTTTCAGCGCGACCGTGGCCTCGAGGTCGATGGCATCGTCGGGCCGCAGACGCTCAAGGCGCTGACGGGCAAGGCACCCAAGCCGACGCCCTCGGGCGGCAAGCTGACACCCGGGTCGCTCCACGACGGCACCCTACCCTGGCTGCAGGAGGCCCGGCGGCTCGTCGGCACCCGCGAGGCGCCGGGCGCCGCAAACAACCCGGTGATCCTCGACTGGGCCGACAACCTCGACCTGCACTACAAGCGCGACGAGGATGCCTGGTGCGGGCTCTTCGTGGCGCACTGCATCGGCGCGACGCTCGTCGACGAGTCGCTCCCCTCGAACCCGCTCGGTGCGCGGCAGTGGCTCCGGTTCGGGGTGCCCTGCACGCCGACGGTCGGCTCGATCCTGGTCTTCTGGCGCGAGAAGCCCGAGGGGTGGAAAGGCCACGTCGGCTTCTACGCCGGCGAGAGCGCCAAGGCGTTCTGCGTGCTCGGCGGCAACCAGGGCAACGCGGTCTCACTGGCCTGGATCGCCAAGGACCGCCTGCTCGGCGCACGCTGGCCCTCGGGCGTCGCGGTGCGGACCGGCGTGCTCAAGGTGCCGCAGGGCAGCAACCCGCTGTCGGGCAACGAGGCCTAGCGGTCGCCGTGGGCGAGGCGTGCCCCGCGGCGACGTTCCCCGGCCCGACCCTCACCTCGCCCATGCCCGAGCCCTGGCCCGAGGTCGTCGCGACCTTGACCCCCCGGGGTGCGGCTGCTAGTGCCCCGCCTCCCCGCAGGTCCGTGCCCCAGCGCTCGGCCCTGCTTCGGCAATCCCATGGTCGGCCCTGCGCCGATGCCCGAAGCCCGAGAGTCCACCGATGTCGAACGCCGCTCCTGTCCGTCGCGCTTCTTCGGCCAAGCGCAAGAAGCAGTGCCCCTTCCTTGCCGACCCGGCGCTCAAGATCGACTACAAGGACGTCGCCCTGCTGAAGAAGTTCCTGTCGCCCCGCGGCAAGATCCTCCCCAGCCGCATCACCGGCGTGTCGGCCAAGTACCAGCGCGAGCTCTCGCTCGCCATCAAGCGCGCCCGCCAGCTCGCCCTCGTTCCCTACGTCGCCCAGGGCTGATGCCCGCGGCGGCGCGTGTCGGGGCTCCGTGCACGCCGCCCTGCTGACGGCCGCCACGGGCTCGGCGCTCCTGCTCCTTGCAGCCTGCGCCGCCCCGGCAGCACGCCCTCCCACGGTCGTCCCGGTCGTCATCGACGCCCGCCTCGGCCCGATCGAGGCCTTCCCCCCGCGGCTCGGCCAGGGAGGATGCGTCGTGCCTCCCCCGGCCGCGCTCCTCGAGAACCCGCCCTATGGCGCCGACCTCGTCGAGCTGCATGCGCTGAGCCGAGTCGCCCTGTCGCGCGCCGGCCTGCAGGCCTTCGACGGCGCCTCTGCCTGGATGGCGAGCGACGCCTTCCTTGACCTCGCCTACCACACCGCCCCGCTCATCGACGGCGACCGGCGCGCGCTGCTTGTCTCGATCGAGGCGCCCGGGCCGTGGACCGCAGAGGTGATCGACCGCGTGATGCGCGAGTACGTCACCATGCCGGCGAGCATCGCGGGCAGTGAGGCCGGCCCGCCCTGCTTCGTCGTCTTTGGCGCGACGCCGCCGACGCCGGTGCGCTACCTGTTCGGCAACGCGTGGTACGGCTGGTTCGAGTCGAAGATGATGGCGACGCTGGCCGACCGCGCGGAGGGCTCGGGCGAGGCCGCAACGCCCGGGGCCGCGGAGCTGCTCGGCGCCGTCGACAGCGCCGCGCGCGACATCGGGCTCGACCCGTCGAACCGGATCGAGGCCTACGACCGCCTGCTCGCTGCGCTGCCCCGGCTCGACCGGCGCGAGGGCTGGCAGCCGGTGGGCAGCCTGCTCGGCGCAGGCCTCTGGCTCGGTGAGGCGCTGCGCGACCGCGACCACGAGCTGCAGTGGCAGCCCGCGACCTCGGGCGAGGCGATGGTGCTCGCGCTCGTCGACCGCCGGTGCGGCGGAATGTTGCGACCCATCGACTTCACGGTACAAGCCTATGCCACGGCGCCCCGCCCGTTGGCGGAGCGCTACATCGACTGGGCACTGCAGCAGGTGAGCGCGTGTCGCGAGCGCGGGCCGACGCGGCCTCTCGAAGAAAGGTAGCCGCACGCCGCGTCGAGGTCCGCTCACGGCCGGCCCGCGGGCCGTCGATCCGCGA
>JBILLP010000583.1:0-2583 GCA_044376025.1 Bradymonadia bacterium | reverse complement strand
GGCGCCGCTAGGGCCGCCGCCTGCCGAGCGTCGAGGCGAGCAGGCCGGGCCACCAGGTCACTCCCTCGACAAGGCCGCCGCGCCCGAGCGAGGTCGTCACCCCCCGGGTCGCGCCTTCGTCCATGCCGTGGTCGAGCAGCACCCGGGCGGCATCGGGCGTCGGCAGCAGCGACAGGCGCGTCCAGGCGATGCGGGCCGCGCGGGCGAGCGCCATGTCGGTCTCTGGGGCGCGGCAGTCGACGAGCGCGCGGAGCCACGGCTCGAGTGCGCCGAGCCCCGCCTCGAGACCCGCCTCGACCTCGTTGGCCAGGGCCCGTCCTGAGGCGCCCGGGGCGGTCGCCTCGTCGGTCTCCACCGACACGGCCCCCGCCGTCGTCACAAGCCGGTGCGCCGTGCCGGTCGGCTCGCGGAGCAGCAGCTCCCAGAGCCGCATCACGCCAGCCGACCGCGCCAGTGGCGGCCCTGACTCGCCGCGGACGAGGTCCCAGACCAGCCCCTGCTTCGTCGAGCGCGCCGTCGGCGGACGCCCGCCGCGCGTCAGCCCCGCATACCGGCCATGCACCTCTGCGCGGGGGAGTGCCGCCTGCAGCACATCCTGGATGGTGCCAGCCCAGCCGAGGTCGACAACCACGAACCGCGCGTCGGGGGGGGCTCCGGTGAGCGAGGTGATGTAGCCCTGCAGCGCGCCGAGGCGCTGCCGGCGGATGAGGTCGAGTCGCCCCGACTCAGCGTCGAGCGCCCGGCGCCAGGCCTCGAGCATCGAGGGCGAAGGCGGCGCGTCGGGCACGGCGCCGAACCGGCGAGCAGATGAGAGGAGCGCTGCCTCGTCGTCAGGTTCGAGTCCGAACCCGGCGACGAAGGCCGCGAGCGAGCGCTTGCCCACCTTGCCCGACAGCGAGAGGTGGCGCAGCAGGTCATCGGGGTGCGCGACAGCCACGATGCGTCGGCTGAGCCGGGCGTAGCTGCGGTGGAGGGATGGACTGAGCCGCTGGGCGGCGGCGAGCAGCCCGCGTGCGTCACGCGCCAGGAAGAGGGTGGAGTCGGCGCGGAGCCGGCGCTCCTCGCGGGCAATCCACGCCGCGAAGCAGCCGACCAGCGTCGCAAGGGGGCCGGCGGCGAGCGCCTCGACCGGCGACCCGCCCGGAGGCCTGGGCATGTCGTCGAGTAGCCGGGCGACTTCGCGGGCGTCTGACGTCGGGCAGGCGACCGGGATCCAGGCCGCCCGCCAGCCGGCCTGCGTGGGCCGAAGGAGATCGACCTTCGGGTTGTCCCCGACATGCGCCGGCGCGACAGCGCCGCGTCGGCCCGCGAGGGGCGCAAAGGCGGTGCCGCGCCGCTTCGAGGCGCCCTCGTCACACGACGCCACCACCTCGGGCGCCGCGAGCCCGTGCGCCTCGACCAGCCGCCGCAGCAGCGGTGCGTCGAGCGTCGTGTCGCTCAGAAGCACCGCCGCGCCTCTGCCCGGCAGCAGGGCCCGGGCCCGCGCGAGCAGCTCGCCCGTGAGGCGCGGCGTCGTCGACGCGGTCTCTGCGTCGAGCTCCGCCGCGCGGCCCGCCTCGACCAGCGCGCGCGCAGCGGCGGCAACGAGGCGGTGCTCCGCGGCCAGGGAGAGCAGCCACTCGCCGATCGACCACTCGACCTCCTGGCTCGGGTAGGGCGCTTCACGGAGCCGCGCGAAGCCGCGCCGGTGCTCGAGGATCTGGCCGGGTGTCACCTCGACGCCAGCGAGCTGTGCGAGGGCCGGGGCCAGCAGCGCTGCGGCCCGCTCGGCCACCACGCCGGGCTCGACGCTGCGGCGGAGCAGCGTGTCGAAGGCGTCGAGGGTCAGCAGATCAGCAGAGACAGCGAGGCGGGCGGCACGCGCGAGCGTCATGGTGGCGATGTCGAAGTGGTTGAGACAGCGGGTCGGCTTCGTCTATCGTCGGGAGCGGTCGGCGCGGGTCGGCTGGTCGATCTGAGGCTACTCATGGAGAGCAACCGGGCACGCCTTCTGGGCGGCACTGTCGCGCTGTTCTTGGCGCTGCTGGCATTTCAGAGCTCGCTCGACACCGGTCTGGTGTTCGACGACATGATCTTCTGGCGAGATACGAACTGCTGGCGCATCGACTCGTGGTCCGAGGTCATCGGGCTGCCCTTCGTCAACGCCTGTTCGTACCGGCCTGTGCGCTACATGTCACTGGCCGTCGACTATCTGCTCTGGGGCCGTGAGATCTACGGCTACCACCTGACGAACCTGCTGCTCCACGGCACGGCGACGCTGCTCGTCTACCGCTTTGTGCTGCGCTACATCGGCGACGTCAGGGCCGCGGCGATCGCGGCGACGCTCTGGGCGCTGCACCCCGTACAGACCGACACGGTCACCTACCTCGCGGGCCGGCGCGACCTGCTCGTGACCGTCTTCTACCTCGCCTCGATCCTCTGCTGGCCCCGCATCGGGGCGCCCCTCGCGGAGCGCGCCAGGGGCACCGTGCTCGCAGCGGTCTTCTTCTTGCTGTCGCTGTTCAGCAAGGAGATGGCCGTCACGATCCCCGCCATCGTGCTGCTGATGCACGCCTATCTGCCCATCTTCGAGGCCGCGCGTCA
>JBILLP010000581.1:0-2587 GCA_044376025.1 Bradymonadia bacterium | reverse complement strand
GTCAGCCGTATCGCCCGGGGCGTCGGCATCCGGGGTCGTGTCACCCGATCCCTCGGCGTCGGCCACGGTGTCGGCCACGTCGCCCGGGGCGCCCGGGCCGTCGGCGGCGCAGGCTGCGGCAGAGGCCAGCGCCAGCAGACCGAGCAGGTTGAGCATGCGTGGCGTGGCGGGGAGGATGGCAGGCATGGCGGCTCCGGCGTCGGGGGGCGCCGCTGCGATGGCACGTCGCCCCCCTGCGTGCAAGCGTGGCGAGCGGCCGGCAACTGTCGCTACCCAACTGCCGCGCGACCGGTGTAGAAGGTGGGCTGCCCACCGCGCGCGGCGGTGGCAGCCCACCCCGCACCGTCGATGCCCAACAGCCTGGCCCTCTCGCTCGAAGGAGCGCTCGCCCCGTCGGTTTCGCTGACCTGCCTGCAGCGCAAGTCGGGCACTCCCGATGGCTGGGGCATCGGCTTCTACCCGGGCGGCGAGCCTTCGGCGTCGGTGCTCAAGGAGCCCGCGCCGCCGCCGGGCTCGATCCGGAGCGAGCTGATCAAGGCGTGGGATCACCTGGCCTCGTCGCTCTTCGTGCTGCACATCCGCAGCGCGACCTGGGGCGGCGCGTCAGACGCCAACACGCAGCCCTTCTGCCGGTCGTGGGGTGGCCGCGACTGGATCCTGGCGCATTCGGGTAGCCTGGAGCGGCGGCTACACACACGCGCCGGCGCGGTATTCGAGCCGGTTGGCGCGACCGACACCGAGGCGGTCTTCTGCGAGCTGCTTGAGCGCTTTCGCGAGCAGGGCTACCGTTCGCTGCGCGAGGCCGATCCGCGCGTGCTGCGCGGCTGGCTCTCGGAGCTGAACCGGGGGGGTTCGCTGACGATCCTGCTGAGCGATGGCAGCGACCTGGTCGGGTATGCCGACACCACGGGCAAGGGGCAGCTCTGGGCGTGCGAGATTCGGCCTCCCTACCGGGCCGCCGTGATGAGCGACGGCGACGTGCGGATCGACCTGCTGGCCCGGGGCGACTCGCCGCGCAAGGCGGTTGTGCTCGCGAGCAGCCCGCTGGCGCTCTCGGCAGAGGTCGAGGCCCGGTGGGAGCGTGTGGCGCCAGGCACGCTCGTACAGGTGCGGCACGGGTCATTCGTTGCGGTCGAGCTCGATCCGATGGCCGAGCTCCGCGCCGCCCCGCGCGTGGCGGTCGTGCCGAAGCCGCTCGATGACCCTGGCTCGATCCCGCCGGCGACCTACCGTGTGCGGCACCTCACGCGGTATCGATATTCGGCGCCCGTGGAGCGGAGCCGCCACTGGATTCGCCTTCACCCGGTCGAGGACGCCTTTCAGCGGGTCGAGTCACACACGCTGAACATCAGCGTCGCAGGTCACGCCCACGAATTCGAGGATGTCTTTGGCAACCGGGTGACGCACCTCGAGCTGAACGCGCCCTTCACCGAGCTCGAGGTCGAGGCGGTCTCCGAGGTCCGGATCCCGCGGGCGGCCCCCTACACCCACCGGCCGTTGCGCTCGCGCTCGACGATCCCGGTGCAGTGGATGCCGTGGCAGTACGACGTGCTGCAACCCTTCTTGCTGCCGCCGGAGCTGCCCGAGAGCGAGCTCGAGGAGCTGGTGACCTACGCGCGCACCTTCGCGGAGCGCAACGACGGCGACCTGCTCGGCACGCTCGTCGACATCACGCAGTCGATCCACCGCGACTACCACTACCGGCAGGGTGTGACGACCGTGCACACCTCGCCGTTCGAGGTCTACGAGGGTCGGGTCGGCGTCTGCCAAGACTTCACGAACCTGTTCGTGACGCTGGCGCGCTTCATCGGGCTGCCGGCGCGGTATGTGTGTGGCTACCTGCACCTCGGGGCCGACGCGGAGAACCGGGTCATGGCGGCGGAGTCACACGCCTGGGCCGAGGTCTACCTGCCCGACGTCGGCTGGCGGGGGTTCGACCCGACCAACGGCTGCCTGATCGGCAACCAGCACATCAGGCTCGCCACGGGCCGAAACTATCGCGACGCGGCCCCGATGTCGGGGGTGATCTACCTCGGCGGGGGCGCGGAGTCGCTCGGGGCGTCGGTCGAGGTCACGCGGGTCGACGAGCCGGGGTGACGCGGGTCGGTGTCGAGGTCGGGCGACGTCGGGGTGCGGCGTAGCGCCGAAGAATCGGACCGGTCCGGGGTGATGGGCGGCTGCTGCCCGGGCGCGGCGCGAGGCAACCACCCCGGACCAACCATCAGCCGTGTCGCACGCGTCGGGGTCGTCAGACGCGAGGTCCATCGCACGACACCGCATACGGGTGTCGCTAAGGCACGCTCACACCCACCACGAAGGCAGACTCGTCATCATGGGTGTCCGGCTCGGCGGCGCCCATGGTGTCGGTCGCTCTGGCCACGACCTCCCCTGGCCACCTCCGTCCGCCAAAGGCGGTACGACCAACACCCCCGCCTTCCGCCGGACAGAAGCCGCCGCGTCTCGGAATCGCTCCTGTCGTTCACGGGTTCGACCTGCGCCAGCGACCCCGGTCGGTACCGCGATGGCCGCGGCGTCCCAGTGCTCAGCCTTGACAGCCGCACAGAGCGCCTCCTTCTTCTTCAGGCCC
>JBILLP010000582.1:0-2587 GCA_044376025.1 Bradymonadia bacterium | reverse complement strand
CCTCACGGCGACCCCGCGTCAAGCGAATCCGGTCCCGCGTGCGGCGGCCTGCATCTCACCGGCGGTCGGTCTCACCACGGGCGCGGCCGTCTGGCGGAGCAGGTTACGGAGAGGTCGTCGTGGAGCACTTCAGGTCGGTCCTCGCTGGGATCCAGCAGAGTCGTGACGCGTCTGGGCGCGCGTGGGCGTTCGTGCCCTACGATCAGCTCCATGCTGACATCGTGCCGCTCGACGGGCCGCCCGGTGAGCAGGGCATCGTGCTGATCGAGTGCCCGGCCAAGGCGGAGCGGAGGCCCTACCACCAGCAGAAGCTTGCGCTGCTTCTCGCAAACCTGCGGCACTTTGCCCTCGAGCAGGCGCGCCGCGGCGTCTTGGTGCGGCACATCGTCGCCCGGTCGTATGCAGAGGGCGTGGCGCGTGCGGCAGGTGACGTCGGGCCCATGAGGGTCGCTGAACCGGCCGAGCGCGAGCTGCGCGTCGAACTCGAACCGCTCGTCACCGCAGGTACCCTGCTGGTCTCGCCGCACCGGGGCTGGCTCACGACGCCTGCCGACTTCGCTGCAGCGCAGCGTCGACCCGCCGCCGGCCAGGGATGGACCATGGAACCATTCTACCGCCATGTGCGGCGCACGACCGGTCTGCTCATGCAGGGGGGCGAACCCGAGGGCGGGGCCTTCAACTTCGATGCGGAGAACCGTCGCGCGTGGCGGCCCGATCGGGGCGATCCCGAGGCGCCAACCCCGCCGCGGTTCGAGCCTGACACGGTGACCCGGGAGGTGATCGACCTCGTGCAGGGTCGCTTCGGGCATCACCCGGGCCGCGTCGACGCGGAGTCCCTGCCGGCGAGCCTCGACGACGCCGAGCGGCTCTGGGCGTGGGCGATGACGTCGTGTGTGCCGCTGTTCGGCCCCTTCGAGGATGCGATGTCAACGAGGTCGCGGGGGCTGTTCCACACCAGGGTCTCCTCGCTGCTGAACCTGCACCGGCTGCTGCCGTCGCGCGTGGTGGCTGACGTCGCCGCCTGCGATGCACCGATCGCGAGCCGTGAGGGCTTTGTCAGGCAGGTGCTCGGCTGGCGGGAGTTCGTGCGCCACGTCCACTACGAGACCGACGGCTTTCGCCGCGCGCCCGCTCCTGACGCGCCCGAGCTCGCGTCTCCCGGCGACGGGGGCTGGCAGCGCTGGAGCCGAAGGCCGTGGCCGCGCATCGCCGACGGGACGCCCGGTGGCGCGGCGCCCTCTGCGCTCGACGCACATCGTCCGGTGCCGCCGGCGTTCTGGGGTCGCCCGTCGGGCATGGCCTGCCTGGATCGCACGGTCGGCGATGTCTGGGAGACCGGCTATGGTCACCACATCACGCGGTTGATGGTGCTGTCGAACCTCGGGACCCTGCTCGGGGTGTCGCCTCGCGAACTGACGGACTGGTTCTGGGCGGCCTACACCGACGCCTATGACTGGGTGGTCGAGCCCAATGTGCTCGGGATGGGCACGTGGGCCGTGGGCGGGCTGATGACGACCAAGCCCTACGTCTGCGGTGGCGCCTACATCCACCGCATGAGCGACTTCTGCGCGTCGTGTCCGGCGGGCCCGCCTCCGTCGTGCCCGGTGACGGCGCTGTACTGGGCCTTCATCGAGCGGCACGAGCCGAGGCTTCGGCGCAACGCGCGTACGGCAGGGGCGATCGCCGGGCTCTCGCGCCGCACCCCGGAGCAGCGCGAGTCAGACCGGCTCACGGCAGCGAGGTGGATGTCCGCGCTCTACGACGACGAGGGCGTCACGGAGCCTGGACCGTCGCAAGGCAGCGGGTGAGCGGCAGGCCCACATCGGCCAGCGTATAGAGGTAGTAGGTCTGGCCGGCCTGCAGCGCTGCCGGCGGCGCGTCGGCGGGGAACCGCTGCACCGCGCCCTCGGGCACCTCGCCGTAGCGCAGGCCGGGGCGAATCGGGCGTCCCGCCTCGGGCACCTCAACGCGCCAGAGCGTGCCCTCAGGGGTGTCGAGGTTGGGCGGCACGCCCGGGTTGGCGGCGTCGGCCTCGAGCACGTAGAGGTACCGGGCGACTCCGGTGAACCGGATGGTGCCGTCTGCCGCGATGCCGTTGCTGCCCGCGCAGCTCCGGGGGGTGTACTCCGCCTGCGAGACCAGCGGGCCGCCGAATGGCGGGATCGTCGCCGCGTCGGACTCCGAGAAGCCGCGGCGCAGGTACTCCTCGAGGAAGAAGGCCCGCATGCGCGCGGAGTCGGTGGTCGGCAGCGCCGTGACGTCGCGGGCGAACCCGTGGTTGTCCTCGGGCGCGAAGGCGCCGAAGGAGGTTGAGTCGACGAGTCCCGCGAGCAGCGCGACGCCCTCGTCACCGATCGAGTCGGTCCAGATGGGGCCGGCCTCGAGGTACCAGTCTGACGGACCGGCGGGCGCGCCCTCGGTGCTGTGGCAGCAGACGCAGGCACAGGCGCGGACCTGCTCCGTCACCCAGCCCAGCTCCCCCATGAAGGCGGTGTCCTGCAGGCGCGGGTCCTCGGGGTCGGGCTCGAGCGTCGCCGGGGAGGGGGAGTAGGGGCGCTGGGTGCGGACGACGTCGCAGCGGCTGTAC
>JBILLP010000122.1:0-8179 GCA_044376025.1 Bradymonadia bacterium | reverse complement strand
CGATGGCTCGTCGAGGAGCACGATGTCCGGGTCGCCCAGCAGCGCCCGCGCAATGGCGAGGCGCTGCCGCATGCCGCGCGAGTAGGTGCCGATCGACCGGTCGGCATCTGCCACGAGCTCCACGCGACGGAGCTCGTCGTCGACCAGCGCCTCCGAGACTCCCTTCAGCGCCGCAACGAGGCGGAGCTGCTCGCGCCCGGTCAGCTCGCGCTGCAGCATCGACTCGTGGGCCACGAGCCCGGTTCGGGCCCTCCACCACTCCCGCGACACCGACCGCTCACCCGCAAACGCGCGGAGCGTGCCAGACGACGGCTCGACGAGCGTGGCGAGCAGGCCGAGGAGCGTCGACTTGCCCGCGCCATTGGGACCAAGCAGCGCGGTGACCTCGCCCCCGGTCAGGGTCATCGAGGCCTGGTAGAGGGCGTAGTGCCGTTCGTAGAACTTCGAGGCCGAGCGAACCTCTAGGCGATCGATCAGCCGCCTGCGGGCCTCGTTCACGCCACGGTCCCAGGCTCGGGCTGGTTCTCCCGCAGCCGGCGACGCACCACGGCGAGCCGGGCCTGGATGCCCGCGAGCTCCCGCTCATAGTCAGCCTGCCGCATCTGCCCCTCGCGAAGCCGACGAGCCAGCGTCGCGGCATGCGAAAGCAGCCGGCCACGCTCTGCATCAAGGGCGGCGGCCCGCTCGCGCCCGGCACTGGCAGCCGCCTCGCGCCTGCGGCGGCGTTCGGACATCCACAGCATCACGCCTGCGAGCACGGCTGCAAGGCCGGCGGCTCCGGCGGCGACGCGCTCCCAAGGCCGATGGCCCGGCCAGCCGTGTGTCTCGACTGACAGCGCATCACCGGCCCGGCCGCGGCCACCCCGGGCAACGCGCACCTCCGTCCCCTCCCGGAGCATCGCGCCCTCCGCCTTGTCGGACATCTCCGCGAAGCAGACCCTCCCCGGCTGATCGCCCTCTGCGCACAGGGGAGCATCGACGTCGATGTCGAGCCACGGGTGCTTCGTGAGTGCCGTGGTCCTCGGGACCACCACCGAGATGTTCTCCGCGTCGACGGGCAGGTTCTGTGAGAACGACAGCGTACTCGCACCATTCGTCTTGAGGCTGAAGCGCACGATCAGACCCGGGGCAGCGGCTTCTCCCGATGAAGGCGCGACATCGCGGTGCAGGTACACCGAGTCATCGAGCACCGTCGCGCCCTGCCGGGGCATCACCACCTCGATGCCCTGTGCCCCGTCGGGCAGCCGAAACCTCAGCGCCCCTCGCGAAGGGTCAGCCTTGTCGGCGGGGGGCGAAACGTACCGCACCGGCTTGTCGACCGACAGCGTCCAGACCTGCGACACCGCGACAAAGTCCTCCCAGGCCTCGAGCACGGTGACAACCCTCGGCGCGAACACCACCGACGGGTCGCTGGTGACCGGCAGCAGGTCGATCGAGGTCTCGACCACACCGGCATCATCGAGCGCGACACCCCGCGGCGCGAAGGTGTCCGAGTCGCCCTCAACCCGCGCGAATGCCTGCAGACCCTCCATCACGGGCATGCGGAGCACGGCGACGCCATCGGGACCCGCGACCGCGTCGCGGGTCATCATCACGCTGTGGGGCGGGGAAACGATGTCGACCCTCACCCGCTCCCCGACCGCAGGCCGCGGCTCGAACGAGCCCTCGAACCGGTTCACCCGGATGCGCAGTTCAACGGTGGCCCCGGCGGGTGCGGGCTCCCCCGAACCATCGCCGCTGCCCGAAGAAGGAGCCGCGGCCGGGGCAACGCCGAAGCTGTCGGCGTGCCACTGCAGTGCATCGCCCGAACCCTCCGCGGCATGGGCAACGCCGGCGACCGCGATGAACGACGCGGAGAGGAGGGCCGCGGCGCCGGCGAGCCGCCAGCCGGGTCGGAGCGCCGCCATCACGGGGTCCTCACGTCTGCCTCGCGCCGGAGCCTCGCAAGCTCCGACCACCCCTCTGCCTCCGCCTCCGCTTCGAGCCGCGTGACGAGTGCGTCGATCTCGGCCGCAGCGCTCACCTCATCCTCCTCGCTGCCGCGAAGTGCATCGAGGTCGCGGCTCACTGCAAGGAGCTGCCGCTCAAGGCGTCGAACGACGGCTTCACGGTCCGAGACCGCCATCTTGCCCGTCTCGGTATCGAACGAGATGTAGCGGATCTGCTGCATCAACAGCGCCCGCCTCTCCGCGAGCTCGGCAAGGCGGAGCATGTCCTCCGACTCCGCCGCCTCGAGTTCGTGGTCCCCGCGCTCGCGCCAGATGCGCCAGGCCCTGACCAGGCTCCAGAGCACCATCGCAACACCGAGCAGCGCCAGCAGGATCGGGATGAGCTTCATCAGCCCCTCTCCTCGATGGCAAGCTCAGCCCGAAGCTTCGACAGCTCGCGCTCCTCGTCGGCGGAGAGCGGCACGTCGGGGACCGGTGCCGCGCCGGATCGGGCGTCGGAGCGCACCCAGCGGCGGGCGAGCACCACGATGAGCCCGAGTCCCAGGGCGAAGCCTGTCATGGGGATGGCCCACGAGGTCGTTCGCGCCGAGACCGACAGCGGGATGGCCAGCGCGGTAGGTCCCCTCTCTGCCTCGAACGTCGCGAGGACCTGATCCAGCGAGCTTCCCGAGGCCAGCATCTCGCGGATGCGGCGCTTGTCCTGGTTCGAGGGGTAGCACGATGGACTCGCCAGCGTGAGTGTCTTGCCGGCGCAGCCCGAGCAGGTGGTCATCACCAGGTCGAAGGCGCGGTAGGCGTCGCGCGACTGTTCGCGCGTCAGCGGAATCTCCGCACCACTGTCGATCAGGGGTGCCGTGGCATGGTCCCCGTCAGCAGCCCAAGCCCTCATCTCCCCGGCCAGCATCACCGCCGGGACCACCACCACCATCGACGCGGCGAGGACCTCTACCCGGCGAGCCCAGCGCCAGCCAAGCGAGGGCAGCCGGTCGGCCTGCGCATCGGGCCAGAGGCAGACAAGGGCGCCGGCGAGCAGCATCAGCCCGCCGAACCAGAACCACCAGGTGAAGGGTGACACCACGAGCTTGAACGCCGCTGTGTTGCCCTGCTCGTTGAAGTTCAGGAGCGCGACGTAGACGTCCTCGAGCGGCGTCGACTGGATGTAGATCTCCGAGGTGATCTTCATCGAGTCGGCCATCCCGTCGGTCACGAGGGCGTAGTTGTTGTAGTCCCATCGGGCCGGCATGAGCTGACCAACCTCCTTGCCATCGCGCAGGAGCGTCAGGTGCGCGTTGTAGGCGACCCGGTCGACCTCGTCAGCGACCCGGATCCGGTCGAACCGAACCTCGTAGTCCCCGACCTTGGCGGTGTCCCCAACGTGCAGGGTTGCATCGACCTCGGCCTTCACGACATTGCCGATCAGGGCGAGGCCGACGAACAGCACGCCGAGGTGCACGACGTAGCCGCCGTAGCGCCGCCGGTGCTTCGAGAAGAGGCTCCCCACCGCCATCAGCCAGGACATCTCTCCTCCGCGGCGCTTGGCACGCGCCCCCTGGGCAACCTCGATCGCAAGCGTCGTCAGGTTCGCGAGGATCACGGCAACGCCGAGCAGCGCCAGCGCCGCAGAGTAGCCGGTCACGGTCACACCGAGGGCCTGCGCTCGGCCGAAGTAGTAGGCCGCGGCCAGGATCGGCGTGCCGATGAGCGCCACGATCACCGGCACGCTGAAGCTCTTGCGGAGCGACGAGAGCGAAGCACGCCGCCACGGAAGCAGCGTCCCGAAGATCATCACCACGAACATGAGCAGGCCCATCGGCATGACCCAGGCGTTGAACCATGGCGGCCCGATCGTCATCTTCTCGCCAATCGCGAGCTCCTTCATCTTGGGGAAGAGCGTTCCCCAGAGCACGACGAAGGCCATGCCGAGCAGCACCCAGTTGTTGGCCAGGAAGGCCGTCTCCCGCGACAGCGGAGACTCAAGGTCGCGATCGGAGGTCAGCATGGGCCAGCGCCAGACGATGATCGCGGTGCTGAAGATGGTGAAGAAGACGAGGATCGCGAGGAAGAAGTGGCCCACCTCGCTCTCGGCAAAGGTATGGACCGAGCTGATCAGGCCCGACCGGGTCATGTAGGTGCCGAGCAGCGTCAGCAGGAAGGTCAGCGCGCCGAGCACCGCGTTCCAGCGCTTGAGCATGCCCCGGTGCTCCTGGACGATCACCGAGTGGAGGTAGGCAGTGGCGGTCAGCCAGGGCACAAGCGCGGCGTTCTCGACGGCGTCCCAGGCCCAGTACCCGCCCCAGCCAAGCTCGCGATAGGCCCACATGCCCCCGAGCACGTTGCCGACGCCGAGCAGCAGCCACGAGATCAGGGTCCACTTGCGGGTGGCCTTCAGCCACTCTGACGACGTCTGCCCTGCGAGGAGCGCGGCCATGCCGAACGCGTAGGGCACTGCGAAGGTCGCAAAGCCTGAGAGAAGGCAGGGCGGATGGATCGTCATCAGCGGATTCTGCAGGAGCGGGTTGAGACCCGCTCCCTCGACCGGCGTGTCAATGACCGCGAAGGGCTTGAACGGCGGGGTCACGAAGTTGAGGACGAACAGGAACGAGATCTGGAAGAGGCCGATGATGCCGTGGAACCAGGGCATCACCCGGAGCAGCCTGTCGCGGTTGACCCACGCCGCGGCACTGGCGAAGGCCGACGTGGTCATCAGCCAGAAGAGGAGGCTGCCCTCCTGACCACCCCAGAACGCCGACACGGTGTACCAGAAGGGCATGCGGGAGTCGCTGCGGCCCTGCACGTACCGGACGCTGAAGTCGTGGTCGACGAAGGCGTGCAGCAGCAGCGCCGACGAGAGCAGCACCAGGCCCGTGGTCGCCCAGAGCATGTAGCGCGAGATCTCGCCCAGCGACCGCGAGCCGGTGCGCCCGCCGACAAATCCGAGGATGGTGGTGAGCAGCCCGGTGCCGAAGGCCAGCGCGAGTGCGATCGCTCCAAGTTGATTCATGGTGCGTCGGCTCCGGCGCTAGCGTGGAATCTCGGGGGGGTGCTGCATGCCGCCGCCCCCGGTCGGGGCCTTGGCGTCGTAGCGTGAGGGACACTTGGCGACGACCTCCTCAGCCTCAAAGGTACCCTGCTTGTTGAGGTGCCCCAGCGCAACCACCTCTGCTTCGTCCGTGAAGGTGTCCGGAAGCGGGCCCTTGAACCAGACGGTGACAACCTTGTCGGAGTCGACGAGCTGGAACACGTGCTCGTCGAGGGTGCCGGCCTTGAGCATGTGAGACCCCCGCACCACGTTCCCCTTGATGCGGAACTCCTCGTCGCCGATCTCCGAAGCCTTCGCCGATGCCTCGGACACGGTGTAGAAGTAGACTTGGTCGTCGAACGACGACATCGCGATGAAGCTGGCCGCGATCCCGGTCACGACGAAGGCGACCACGAAGCCGACGTTGCTGCGGCGGTTCCGGCGCGCGCGCGACTCCGGTTCGGACTCGAGATCGTCGAGGGCGTCTGGGGTTGTCTGAGGGTCGTTCATGGTGCACCGTGGTGGCGTCCGGCCTGCGGAGCTGCCGTGCGGACATCCCGTCCGGGGGTACGTGTCTGGAGCGGTGATCGGGTCGTGAGCGTCGCCCTGTCTAGGCCCGATGAGCCTGGGACTGCGGCGAGGCCGGGGCTGTCGTTTCAGCCAGCGACCACGGCGTCTCGAACCAGCGCTTCATAGAAACCTCGCATGACGCGCGTGCGGCGAGCGGCCTCCGCCCGGCCCGACTCGGTGTGCATTCGCTCGGCAAGATGCAACAGCTTCGCGGGGAAGCCATCGATCACCCAGGCATTCTCGTCGAGCGGTCGGTCCGACGCGCCGGGATCGGTCGGGTGGTAGAGCCCGGGGATGCCATTGGCGGCGCCAGTCAAGAAGGCACGGGCGATGCCGATCGCCCCGAGGGCGTCGAGCGCGTCAGCGTCGGCAAGGACCTTCGCCTCTGCCGACGACGGCTCCCGGTCATCGCCGTGACCGTGCGAGAGGACCATCTCGCAGACCGGCCAGACCAGGTCGGGCAGCCCCTCGAGTCGAAGCAACTCTTCAGCGATGCGCGCGCTGGCCTCGCTGGTCGTCTCCCGTGTCTGCTCCGCGCCTCGGCCGACATCATGCAGCAGCGTGGCCGCCTCGAGGAGGTCGCCGTCAAGCTCGAGCCCCAGGCGAGCCTCCTCGTGCGCGGCGAGCTGACGCACGTTGCGCCAGACGCGATCGAGGTGGGTCTGGTCGTGGGCAAGGTCGGCCGCCTGTCGGCGGAGGCGCGAGCGCACCCTGGCGCGCAGGTTCTCGAGACCTCGTTCGTGGCGCAGTTCGCGTCGCATCGTTCCCCCGCTAGTCGCCTGCCTCGACCCTGCTTCGCAGTGCCTCTGCCCGGGGCGCAGAGATGCCGAGCGCCTCCTGCAGCCGACCAAGGAACCGGATCTCGGCGTCGTCGAGTTCGTCATCGGACATCGAGATCGACAGTGCGAGCCCATACGCGTTCTCGCGCTCCTCGTCGGTAACGAGCTCGGCGGGCAGTTCATCGAGGCGGCGAGCGACCGCCGCCGGTGAGAAGGCCTTGAGTCGAAGCTCGATCGTGCGCCGGATGGCCTCCTCAGGGATGCCCTCGAACTCGGGCCTCGTGAGGACGAAGGCGATCACGGTCGACAGCTCCTCGAGCTCGAAGTGCCCATCGCTCGCGCCCGCCATCAGCAGGCAGTCAAGGTAGGCCTCGACCGGCTCTACACGCTCGGGGAGCGTGTTCCCGTCGCCTCCAATCTCGTCGAAGGCCCGCGTGACGTCCTCCTCGTGGATGCCAAGCACGTTCTGCATGTCGCGCAGGAACTCGATCTCGTCATCGGTGAGGGCACCATTCGACATCGCGACCGACACGGCGCCGCGGAATGCAAGCACCCGGTGGGGGTATCGGTCGAGCGCTCCCGCCAGCGCATGGAGCCGCACCCTCGCCCCGTCGTGGATCAGGCCCGACCATGCGGCCTCGAGGTCTGACCTCAGTTCGGCAGCCTCCATGCCGCGAAACTCCGGACGCGTCGCGATGGCGTCGACAATCGACTCTGATTCACGCTGGTCGAGCTCGCCGTCTGCGACGGCTCCAAGCACCATCGACTCAACGAGCCAGCGGCGCAGGTCCCGCACGTCTGAACCGTGGCGGTGGGCGTATCTCTCAAGTTCTGACATGGCCGCGCATCCTCAATTCGAGCCGTGAAACGCCTTTGATCTCGCCTGCCAGCCCCGGTATGTCAACCCGCCATTCTCGCTCGACGACACAGCGTCGCACCAGCCGCACAGACCGCACCGGGGGATGCCTCGATGACCCAGAACGCGACAGCGAACGCTCCTCAGCAACCTCTGCTCGTCCGCCTCCGAGCGCTCCCGCGGGCGTCGAGCCTCTGCTTGACCCTCGCGGCCTGCCTTGCCTCCTCCTGTGCCAGCACGACCGCCACGCCGGGCGCGACCGACGACGCCGGGTCGACGGGCGACACGCGTCGCGACTCCGGGCGCCCGGACCCACTCGATGAAGACTCCACGGCGGCGGGCGACGATGTCGACGCCGTGTCGGATGACGCGGCTCCACCCGAGGATTCGTCTGCGCCCGACACCGCCACGACCTGCGAGCCCAGAAGCACGCGCTGCCAGGGTGACGCGATCCTTGAGCGCTGCGGCGATGACGGCACTCGGTTTGAGCCTACCGACTGCGCTGCGACGGCGAACTGCCCGTCAGGCAATTGCGCTTGCCGTGGTGGAGCCTGCGTCACGATCGAGCCCTGTGAGCCGGGCGCAACGCGCTGCACACGCGACACCGCCGAACGCTGCACCGCGTCGGGCGAGGGATGGGAGACCGCGGATGTCTGCGACACCGGCGCTGGCCTCGGTTGCGTCGATGGTGCCTGTGCCTGTGAAGAGGGCTCGGAGCTCTGTGACGGGGCGTGCACCGACCTGCTGAGCGACGCGATCCACTGCGGGAGCTGTGGCGTCTCGTGCGACGCCGGAGAGGTCTGCGTGCGCGGTGTCTGCGTCTGTGGCGCCGGACTGGCGTCGTGCGGCGACGCCTGCGTCTGGCTCTCAACCGACAACCAGAACTGCGGCTCGTGCGGCACCGCCTGCACCGGTGACCTGACCTGCACCAACGGCAGTTGCGTCTGCCCCGCCGGGACCACTCGCTGCGGAGACCGGTGCGTCGACCTTGCGCGGGACACGTCGA
>JBILLP010000580.1:0-2592 GCA_044376025.1 Bradymonadia bacterium | reverse complement strand
CGAGGCGGCCGGGCAGCCACCCGAGCTCGCAGGCGCCATCGCCGATGCGCTGCAGTGGGACCTCGACCTGTCCTCGAGCCTGATCGAGGGCGACTCGATCCGGGTCGTCTTCGACCGGCTCTACCTTCAGGGCCAGCCGCTGCGCACCGGCGATGTGCATGCCGTCGAGTATGTCGGGGCCAAGGCGCACGTGGTGGCCGTGCGCTTCGAGGATGAGCGGCGCGGCGGCTTCTACGCCCCCGATGGCTCCTCGCTGACGCGCCTCTTCCTGGCGGCGCCCTGCCGGTACCGGCGCATGACGAGCCCCTTCGACCCGAACCGGCTGCACCCGGTGCTGAAGATCCGTCGACCGCACCTCGGTGTCGACTACGCCGCCCCGACCGGAACCCCGGTCAGGGCCGTGGCCGACGGCGTGGTGGCCTTCGTCGGGCCGCGTGGAGGCAACGGCAACCTGGTGTCCGTGCGACACGATCTGGAGTACGAGAGCGGCTACGCGCACCTCTCGCGCTTTGCCCGGGGGCTGAAGGTGGGGCAGCGGGTCGAACAGGGACAGGTGATCGGCTTCGTCGGCAGCACCGGGCTCTCGACCGGGCCGCACCTGCACTTTGGCCTCAAGCACCAGGGGCGCTTCGTCGACCCGCTGGCGCGGCGGGACATCCGTCCGCCTTCGCTCCAGGGCAGGGCGCTGTCGGAGTTCAAGCGCCGCAGCGGGGCGCTCCGGGAGCAGCTTGACCGGATCGTCGTCGATGCGCCGCGCGCGCCCAGGGGCCAGGCGGAGCAGGCGCCGGTGCTGTCGGATGAGGCCGGTGAGTTCTGACGCGGGCATCGGCGACGGCCGCACCCGCGACCGTGTCGGCGTCGGCGTGCGGGTCGCCATCGCCGCCTGCCTTGCGCTGCTTGGGCTGTCGGCGGCTGCCTGGTTCAGGGAGCTGCAGCGCACGGTAGGCCGTGCCGTGGTGGTGGAAGCTGACGCGCGGGTGGACCCCGGCACCGAGCGGCCGCTGCGGGTCCTGGTGCGCGACCGGGAGAACGGGGCGCTGGTGGTCCCGGAGGCGGCGGAGGTGCGGGTGGTCGAGGGTGACGCCGTGATCACCCGGCAGGGGGTCGACTCCGGTGGCGTGGTCTTCACGCTGCGCCCGGGTCGCCCGGGACCGGTTCGCCTCGCCGCGACGGCAGTGGCCCGGTACGTCGAGGCCGCCCCGCTGGAGTTCGAGGTGCAGGCCGGTGAACCAGACGAGCTGCCCGGGGACTGGAGCGGCGCCGGCGTCGAGGCCCGACGCGAGGAGGCGCAGGCTGGCGTCGAGGCGACCGGGGTGCCGGGGGTCGTCGGCGACGCGCCGCCCTGCCCGTACGCCGTGACGCTGATCCCCGAGTCCGGCGTTGCCGTTCGGCTTCTGCCGAACCGGTGGTGGGTGCGGATCACCGCCCCCGATGGCCTCGCGCGTGCGGGGCTCGCCGTCTCGGTGGCCCCGAACGACGGGGGGCCCGGCGCCACGGCGGTGACCGACGCGCTCGGCGTCGCGCGCCTTGCGGTCGAGTCCCCGACCACGACGTTCTGGACCGTGGATGTCGGTGGTCCGACACCCTGCCGCCATGTCTGGTCGGTGCCGCTCCGCTGGGACGGCCTGGTCGTTCGGCCTCGCGTCGCGCTCGCCTCCGGTCCGGCACCCCGGGTGCTCGAGGTCGTCCAGCAGCGCAGCGCCGGACGGGCGCACTGGGATCTCTACTGCGGCGGGGCCTGGGTCGCGACCGGGGAGTCCTCGACGCCGCAGGGGGCGTCTGTGCTCGAGCTGCCACGCCCCGACGTGCGTGAGGGGACGCTCTGCCGCGTCTGGGTGCGCGCGTCGCTCTCAGGGCGCTCGACGCCGTACGCCGTCGGGAGCTGGGTCGAGACATCGTCGCGCGGGGTCGGGGTGCAGCAGCTCGCGGGGGATCTCGCTCGGTCGGCTGCGGATCCGGTCGCGACGCAGGCGGCGGCGTGGGCCGCGGCCGGTGGCTTCACGGCCTCGCAACGTGATGACGCCGCGCGCTGGCTGCTCAACTGGCTGCCCGCGGCGCCACGGATGCGTCCGGTCCTGGCATCCAGCGCCCCTCGGGACGACGCAGCCTTTGCGTCGCGGAGGGCCGAGGTGACGCGCAGGGTCGTCGCCGCGTCGTCAAGCGCGACGCTTGGGCTGTTCGCGCTGGTCGGGGCGGTTCTGGTGGGCGGAGCGAGGCGGCAGAGGCGGGCGCTCGCGCCGCTCGATGATCGGGAACCGGGGGAGCCGGAGGAGCTCGTCCGCGATCGGAACCTGCTCTGGGGAGCGATCGGGGTGGCGGTCGTGGCCGTGCTCGTCGCGGTGTTCGCGCTGGCGGTGCCGGTCTAGCGCCAAAGCTTGAGAACGTTGCGAGTTTGCCGGTTTTGTAGCACAAGGCAGGCGCCACATTGTCCTGCGCCCAGCCGTGCATGAGCGAGCCTGAGTCGACCTACAACGTGATCCTGTCCAGCGTGCGGCGAATCGAGGGTGGCCGCGAGGCTGCCATCGAGGCCTTCATGCACCGTTTTGGGCTCGGTCGGCCGCAGGCGACCAAGCTGGTCGACGCGGTCCCGGC
>JBILLP010000579.1:0-2594 GCA_044376025.1 Bradymonadia bacterium | reverse complement strand
CAGAGGCATGTAGGGCCGCATCCAGAAGTGGCCAGCAGGCGCGACAGCGGTGCCGCAGGCGCGTCATCGCACATCGCTTCCGATCAGGCCGCAGGTGGCCTAGTCGGCTCCACTCCCCACGAGGAAACCATGCTTCGCCCTTCTCCATCACCGTCCCAGACGGTCGCGCTGCGACGTGACCGGGTCTCGAGCCTGCTCCGCCGCCTCGGCCACCTGCCCGTGCACGAGCGGACACGCCAGGTCTTCTGCAACCGCGACCTCGAGATGAAACACGTTCGCTGGGTGGGCTTCGACATGGACTACACGCTGGCCATCTACCGGCGGCACGCACTCGACGAGCTCGCACACCGCCTCACGCTGGAGCGGCTCATCGAGCACCACGGCCTGCGTCCCGACGCGATGGGCATCCCCTTCGACCCGGAGTTCGCGATCCGCGGCCTCTGCGTCGACAAGCACACCGGCCACATCCTCAAGATGAACTCGCACCGCCACGTGGGCAAGGCGTGGCACGGGCTCCAGCAGCTCGAGACCGCCGCGCTCGAACGATACCGGCGCCAGGTGCTCCGGCTGGTCCCGGAGCGCTTCATGCGCATCGACACCTTGTTCGAGCTCCCCGAGGCCTACCTGATCTGCGCCCTGATCGAGCACTACGAGTCGCGCTCGGTCGAGGTCGACTACCAGCAGCTCGCAGCGCAGGTTCGACAGAGCATCGACCTCGCCCACGCAGACAACAGCCTCAAGGGCGCGGTGGTGTCCGACTTCGAGCGGTACATCATCCGCGACCCCGAGCTCCCGGACACGCTCCACCGGCTGAGGTCATCGGGCAAGCGGCTCTTCCTGCTCACCAACTCCGACTTCAACTACTCGAACGCCGTGATGACCTGGCTGCTCGGCGGCGCGAATCCGCGCTACCCCGACTGGACCGCCTACTTCGACCTCGTGATCACGGCCGCCCGCAAGCCGCACTTCTTTCGCGGAGCCACGGCCTTTCAGCGACTCGCCCGCGACGGGAGCCCCGTGGGGGAGCCCTGTGCCGACCTCGAGTGGGGCGGGCTCTACGCCGGGGGCAACGTCTCCGGCATCGAGCGGCTGCTGGCCCGCGAGACCGACGACATCCTCTACGTCGGCGATCACATCTACGGTGACATCCTTCGGACCAAGCGCGACTCGGGGTGGAGGACTGCCATGGTGGTCCCTGAGCTCGAGCTCGAGGTCCGGCAGCTTTCCGAGGCGGCCCCCTTGCTCAGCGCATGGGACCGGGCCGACCAGGAGCTCCACGCTGCCCATGACGCCATTGCCTTCGAGGCCGACGCCCTCGACCGGCTGCAGAACGCCATCGCAGAGGGCGACGCGCTCATCGACGCCGCGCTCCGCTCCGAGATCGAGGGCGCCGCGCAGGAGCTCTCCCGCTCGCTGGACCGCAGACGGCGGGAGCGCCGTGACCAGATCTCGCGGGTCCTCGAGATCGAACGTGACGCCGACGCTTCGTTCCATCCGCGGTGGGGTTCGCTCTTCTTCGAAGGCAACGAGAGGTCGCTCTTCGGAGAGCAGGTTGACGGCTACGCCGACCTGTACACGTCGCGCGTAACGAACTTCCTTTCCTACTCCCCGGTCCACTACTACCGCGCGCCGCGCGTGGCGCTCCCGCACGAGTTCGTCGTCGACCGGGCGTCGCCCCCCTCAACGTGAAGCCCATGAAGATCGATACCCTTGCCATCCACGCCGGTCAGGAGCCCGACCCCACGACCGGCGCCATCATGACGCCGATCTACCAGACCTCGACCTACGTCCAGTCGTCGCCCGGGGTCCACAAGGGCTACGAGTACTCGCGGACACAGAACCCCACGCGCCACGCGCTCGAGGCCTGCATCGCGGCCATCGAGGGAGGCAGCCACGGCATCGCGTTCGCCTCGGGCTGCGCGACCACCGACGCGGTGCTCCACCTGCTGCAGGCAGGCGACCACGTCGTTGCCTGCGATGACCTCTACGGCGGCACCTACCGGCTCTTCACCAAGGTCCTTGCCCGCTTCGGCCTCGAGTTCACCTTCGCCGACCTGTCCGATCCGGCCTCCCTCGAGCGCCATCTCAAGCCCAACACCCGCATGGTCTGGCTTGAAACCCCCACGAACCCGCTGCTGAAGCTCGTCGACATCGGGGCGCTCTCGCAACGTGCCCACGCCGCCGGAGCACTCGTCGTCGTCGACAACACCTTCATGTCCCCGGTGTTCCAGCAGCCGCTGGCGCTCGGCGCCGACATCGTGGTCCACTCGACGACCAAGTTCATCAACGGCCACAGCGACGTCGTCGGCGGCATCGCTGTGACGC
The DNA here is from genome assembly GCA_044376025.1 of Bradymonadia bacterium. Lineage (GTDB taxonomy): Bacteria > Myxococcota_A > Bradymonadia > REDH01 > REDH01 > JBILLP01. The sequence goes on along the minus strand of JBILLP010000579.1, from coordinate 269 downwards.
GCAGCGACGAGCTCGCGCAGCGGCTTCACTTCCTGCAGAACTCCATCGGCGCCGTCCCGGGCCCCATGGACTGCTTCCTCGTGCTCCGCGGTGTCAAGACGCTCGGGGTGCGGATGCGGCAGCACCAGGCAAACGCTGAGCGCATCGTCGCGCTGCTCGAGTCTCACGCCGCCGTTGAGAGGGTAACCTGGCCCGGTTCCCCGCAGCATCCGCAGTACGAGCTCGCGCGTCGCCAGATGAGCGGCGGAGGCGGCATGATCACGGCCGTG
>JBILLP010000108.1:0-8483 GCA_044376025.1 Bradymonadia bacterium | reverse complement strand
GGCGTCTTGCTGGGTCGTCCGGCAAGCGGCTGCGCGAGGGCTAGTCGTCGGAGTCGCGGCCCCTGATGTCGTCCTCGGCCTCTTCGCCCTCGATGTCGTCGTTCACGGCGGGGTACTGGGCGACCTCGTCCTTGGCGATCTGCCACGCCTTCTGGACCACCCATGACAGGGAGCGGTCCTGGCGGTTGGCCTCCGCTTGGATCTCCCGAAGCATCGCCTCGGGGAAGTAGAGGCTCTGTTTTCGCTTGTCTGTGCGCGCCATGGTTCTCCCTGATGCTCCCTCAGGCTCGAAGCCGTGCATCGACCGACTCCGAGCCGTCAGGCTAGGCGATTCAATGCCGTGCCGTCCAGAGACACGGGTCTGACGGCCATCCGGGAGACCCGACCGGGCAACTCCGCGCCCTGCATGACGCCTCGCCTCGACCGCGTCCGGGGTGACGCGGCACGCGACGCCCCGTCTACTTCTCGCGCGCTGGCGGCGAGGCTGCCGACGTCGGTCGAATCCCGCGCGGAAAGACCGGCCTGAAGGGGCGTGCGACGCCCGAGCCCTCGGCGGCGGGTGCTCCCGAGCCATCTGCCATGCCCGGCATCAGCGGCGTGCCGGCGCCGACAAAGGTCGCCACGCCAAACCGCTCGGGGTTGTGAAAGGTGCCCGCCCCGACGGCGCTCCACGCCAGGGTGGTTGCGTCGTCGCCGGCACCGCGGTCATACCGGTAGAAGTTGACCCGCATCGTGTCGCCGTCACGCGGCGGCAGGTTGCCGAGCGAGGGGATCGCCGCCAGAGGGATCCGCACCTCTGCGGTCCAGGCGCGGTCCGTGTCGTCGCGCTTGTTCAGCGTCCCGTTCACGTACACGGCGCTCTCGAGTCCCTCGATGTTCCGGGCCTTGGCCTCGTCGAGCTTTCGGTTCCGGGCGTCGGCGAAGACGGCGTCAAAGACGGTGTTCGCCGGGTTGATCTGGAACTCGAGATAGTTCGTGCCGTTGCGTCCGGCATCGATGAAGAGCTCGAAGACCTCCTCCTCCCAGAGGTTGGCGTCGCGGTCGGTCAGGTTCGCCCACACATCGGTGTCGCGCCCCGAAAAGGCGACGTAGAGGTACTGGTCGTCCCAGAGCAGCTTCGCCCAGGAGTCGAGCCCGCTGACCTCGTCGCCCGACACGGGGTCGCGCCAGAGCGGGGTCTGCGCGGCGCTGTTCCAGGCGCGGTCCGAAACGCGGCCGTCGATGACGAGCGGCGCGGTGACGCGCTTGATCTCGAGGGTCGGCGGCTCCCACACCGGGGTGAACGCGCCGATCCGAAGCCGGCCGTCGGCCTCGAGCTTGCCGGTGCCGGGGTCGGTGACCGCGAGCCGCTCGCTGCCCTTGAAGAAGCCAGCGAACAGCGTGATGTCGCCCGTCGCCGCATCGACCTTCGCCTCGACGTCGTCTCGAAGGATGTTGCCCTTCTGCCACCTCGCCGTCGGGAAGGCGTTGCCCACGGCGTCGTGGTCCAGGTTCTGCCGCGACGACCCGTCGAGGTGCAGGAAGATGCGCCACGGGGTCTCGGTGGTCTCGAGGCACTCCCAGTAGAGCGATACCTTGACCTTGCTCCCGAGCCGCGGGTCGGGCGGGGTAATCTGCCAGCCAAGCAGCTTGAAGTTCGAGCCGAACACCGCGTTGATCGGGGTCGCTCCGCTCGGCAGCCCGGTGACGAAGTTCTCCTGCACGCGCGACCACTGCTCTTGCGTCAGCGTCGGGATCGGCTCACCTCGACGCTGGCAGCTCAGCGCGCCAAGAAGGAGCAGGGGCAGGGCGATGCGTCGAACCATGGTGGCGCTCCGAAGGGGGCGGCGGGCGACTAACACCTGCCTTGACCCGATTCAACCGCGAGGCCGCCGCACGCGTGTGGGCGAACGCCCCCTTGAACCTCGGGCAGGGCGCGATAAGAGCGGCCGACTTCGTTCGGACCCTGCCGGAGTTGGGCATGCTCGAGCACGGAACCAGGCTTCACTTTCTCGGCATCGGCGGCATCGGCGTCTCGGCGGTTGCCCGCGTGGCGATCGAGCGCGGCTACCTCGTGTCCGGCTCCGATGTCCGGCGGTCGCAGCTCACCGACACGATGCAGGCTCTCGGGGCGACCGTCTTCATCGGGCAGCGGCCCGAGAACCTCGACGGTGCCCAGGTCGTCGTCGTCTCGACGGCCATCCCTGCGACGAATCCCGAGCTCGTCGCGGCCCGCGAGCGGGGCCTGCCCGTGCTCCATCGCTCCGAGCTGCTCGCTGAGCTGCTCGCCGAGCGGCTCAGCATCGGCGTCACCGGGACACACGGCAAGGGAACTACCAGCGCGATGATCACCCGGATGCTCGATGCCGCCGGCCGGGAGCCGGGCTTCATCATCGGCGGACTGCTGCTCGACTACGGCATCAACGCCCGCGGCGGGCAGGGCGACGTCATGGTCGCCGAGGTCGACGAGTCCGACGGCTCACACGCGAACATCCCGACCGACCTGCTGCTGTGCAACTTCATCGAGCCCGACCACCTCAACTACTACCGCGACCACGAGGACATCATCGCCTCGATGGCGCGCGTCTTCGAGTCGAACCCCCGGCTCAAGCAGGGATTCGTCAACGTCGACTGCGAGGGCAACCGCGAGCTGCTGCGCCGCATCACGCGTCCCGTCACCACCTACGGCGTCGAGCAGCCGGCCGACTACCGCGCCGAGCTGCTCGGGCAGGGGCAGCTGCCCCTGCGCTTCCGGGTCACGCGGCGGGGCGAGCTCCTCGGTGACTTCGAGCTGCCGCTGCCCGGGCGCTACAACGTCGTCAACGCCGTGGGCGCCATCGCCGTCTGCGACTTCGCCGGCGTGCCGGTCGAGGCGATGCAGCGGGGCCTCGCCGCCTTTCGAGGCCTTGAGAACCGCTTCACGATCGTCGACGCGGCCGGGCTCTTCCTCGTCAAGGACTACAACAGCCACCCGACCGCGATCCGCAAGGTGCTGGAGTCAGCGCGCGATCTCGCCACGGGGCGTATCGTCAGTGTGTTCAAGCCCTATCGCTACACACTCACGAGCTACCTTCAGAACGAGTACGCAGAGGCCTTCGACGGGTCAGACGAGGTGGTCATTACCACGATGTATGCCGCCAATGAGGACCCCATCCCTGGGGTCGATACCGAGTTCGTGGTCCGAAGGCTCCGGGATCGGGGCCTCACGGTCACACACATCCCCGATCAGGAGCAGGTGATCGGCCACCTCGAGGCGACCACACGCCCGGGCGACAAGGTGCTCTTCTTCGGCGGCGACGACTTCTTTCGCATGGCCGACGCCTGGGCCGCCCGACGCCGCGCCGCGCTCCCCACTCCCACACCCCCCAAGGACTGACCGATGCGGATCATCGTCCAGAAGTATGGCGGCTCCTCGGTCGCCACCATCGAGAAGATCAAGGCGGTCGCCCGCAAGATCGTCGAGACCAAGCGCGCCGGTTTCGAGGTCGTCGCGGTCGTCTCCGCCATGGGCGACACCACCGACGAGCTGCTCGCCCTCGCACGCCAGGCCAGCTCAGACCCATCGAAGCGCGAGCTCGACATGCTGCTCTCCACCGGCGAGCGCATCTCGATGGCGCTGATGTCGATCGCCATTCAGGACCTCGGCGAGCAGTCGATCTCGTTCACCGGGAGTCAGTGCGGCATCATCACGAGCGACTCGCACTCCGCCGCGCGCATCATCGACGTCAGGCCCTTCAGGGTGCAGGACGAGCTCGCGCGGGGACGCATCGTCATTGTCGCCGGCTACCAGGGCACGAGCTACAAGAACGAGATCACGACGCTCGGCCGCGGCGGCTCCGACACCAGCGCCGTCGCCCTCGCTGCGGCGCTCGGCGCGGAGTCGTGCGACATCTACTCCGACGTCGACGGCGTCTACTCCGCGGACCCGCGCGTCGTCCTCTCTGCCCGCAAGCTCGATGAGCTCGAGTACGACGAGATGCAGGAGCTCGCCCGGCAGGGCGCGCGGGTCCTCAACGCCCAGGCCGTCGAGTTTGCCAAGCGCCACCGCATCGCCATCCACGCCCGCTCGACCTTCGGGGGCGGCACCGGCACGGTGATCCGGCGTGTCGACGGCTTCCCCGAGGAGCAGCTCCGGCCGCTCCGGGCCCACGGCGTGACCGGCGTCGCCGGCCGCGACGATGTGTGGTCGGTCACGCTCAGCAACCTCGGCGCCGATGCCCGCGCCCGCGCCTTCGAACTGCTTGGCGCGGCCGACATCCTCTCGCTCGCCGATGCCGGGGCCGGGGGCGTTCGCTTCGTCGCCACGCGCGAGAACGTGCCCGACGCGGAGGCGCTGGTCGAGCGCTTCAGGTCGCTCCCGGGCGTCGGGGTCGAGGCTCACTTCGGACTCGCGACCGCCTCGGCCGTCGGGACCGGCGTCGGCGACCACGCAGCCGGCCCGGCCGCCGTGCTGGCCACCCTCGCAGAGGCCGGCATCGAGGTGCGGTCCTTCTTCACCTCGCGGTATGCCGTCACGGTCGTGGTTGACGCGTCGGCCTGCAAAGAGGCCCAGCGCGTGCTGCACCGCCGCTTCGTCGATGCCCCGTCGGCTGAGTCGCCCGACGCGCGCGACGAGGCCGACACCGGCGGGTGAGCCGAACGCCGCCTCCACGCGGACGCAGGGTCGAGCATGGAATCGCAGCACACCATCTTCGAGGAGATCGGCGGCAGGCCGGTGGTCGATGCCATCACCGCGACGTTCTACGACCTCATGGAGGCGCACGAACCCGCCATCGCACGGATGCATCCGCCGTTCGACGGCACGATCCCGGAGCTGTCACGCGCCTACTTCGCGGACTTCTTCGCCTTCTGGACCGGCGGCCCGCGCGACTACCTTGCCACGCGCGGCCATCCACGGCTTGGCATGCGCCATGGCCACCTCGCGATCGGCCCTGCTGAGCGGGACGCCTGGCTTCGGTGCATGCTCGGCGCCCTCGATGCACACGTCGCACCGGGTCGAGCCCGCAGCGCGCTCGAGGCCCGGCTCAGCCAGGTCGCGCACTTTCTGCAGTCGCCGGAGGCGTGATGGAAGAGCTCTACGTCAGGGAAGGCTTCGTGATCCCGGGATGGGAGCTCTGGTTCACCGCGTCGCGGTCGAGCGGCGCGGGGGGGCAGCACGTCAACCGCACGAACTCGCGGGTTTCGCTCCACTGGGTCCCGGCGACGACGTCGGCGCTCCCTGAGGACCAGCGGGAGCGGCTCGTTCGACGCCTCTGGCACAGGCTGACCACCGACGGCATGCTCGTGCTGCATGTCGACGAGAACCGAAGCCAGCACCGCAACCTCGAGCTGGCCCGAGAACGGCTCGTGGCGCTGCTCGAGGCAGCGATGCGGCCGCGGAAGCCGCGTGTCGCGACGAAGGTGTCCGAAGGCCAGAAGCGGATCCGGCTCGCAGAGAAGCGGTCCCGCGGCGTGGTGAAGTCGAGCCGGAAGGCCCCCGGCGACGACGAGGGCGAGCCGTAGTCGCGCCCCCACCGTTGACGCGGGGCGGCGAACCCTGCAGGGATGCCGGCCCAGACGAGACTCCGGTGCCGCATGCCCTTCAAGTTCAGCCAAGACTTCCTCGCCGCGATTCCCAAGACCGACCTGCACGTCCACCTCGACGGTTCGCTCCGCATCCCAACGCTGATCGAGCTCGCCAGGGAGCGCGGTGTCGAACTCCCCTCGTACACCGAGGAGGGGCTGCGCGAGCAGGTCTTCCGCGACCACTACGCCAACCTTGGCGAGTACCTGCACGGCTTCAAGTACACTTGCGCGGTGCTCCGAGACGCCGAGTCGCTGGAGCGCACCGCCTACGAGCTCGCGCAGGACGCCTTTGCGGAAGGGGTGCGGTACATGGAGGTGCGCTATGCCCCCCAGCTCCACGTCAGCGATCGGCTCGACTTCGAGACCACGCTCGTCGCGGTGTGCAAGGGCTTCGAGCGCGCAGAGAAGGAGGCGAACGCCGCGCCGGCGATCGTCGCCGGGCATGAGCCCCCCTTCAGGACAGGCGTGATCGTCTGCGCGATGCGCTTCTTCACCGGCGGATTCTCGCCCTACTACCGAGGCTATGTCGAGGCCCACCAGTATCGGAACCAGCGTGAGATCATCGCGCTGGCCTCCGAAGACCTCGCGCGCGGCGCGGTCGCGGTCCGCGATCGGCTCGGGCTGCCGATCGTCGGCTTCGACCTCGCGGGGCAGGAGTCCGGCTACCCGGCGGCGCCGCACAAGGCCGCCTACGACTATGCACACCGGCACTTCCTCTCGAAGACCGTCCACGCCGGCGAGGCCTTCGGGCCGGAGTCGATCTTCCAGGCCATCTCACACCTGCACGCCGACCGCATCGGGCATGGCTACCACCTCTTCAGCGAGGACCGCGTCACCGACGAGGACATCACCGACCCGGTCGCCTACTGCGACGCCCTGGTGCAGTACGTTGCCGACCGGCGCGTCACCATCGAGGTCTGTCTGACCTCGAACCTCCAGACCATGCCGGAGCTCAAGGACATCCGCGACCATGCGTTCGCCCGCATGCTGCTGAACCGGCTCTCGGTCGCGCTCTGCACCGACAACCGGCTCGTCTCGAACACGACCGTGACCAAGGAGGTCCAGCTCGCGGTCGACAACTTCGACATCTCGCCCGAGCGGCTGAAGCACATGATGATCTACGGGTTCAAGCGCAGCTTCTTCCCCGGTTCGTACCTCGAGAAGCGCCACTACGTCCGGCAGATCATCGACTTCTACGAGGCGCGGGAGCGGCAGTTCGGCGTCAGGGAGTAGGCCCCGGACGGACGCTAGAGCCAGCCCGGAATCGGCGTGCCCGTGAGCCGCTCCCGGACCTCGTAGTAGCGACCGACGACGAGCTTCTCCGCCCTGATGGCGCACCACTCCGCGGCGCCCCTCCAGCGGCTGCCGACCTCCCAGTGAAAGAGCTCGCGCAGCTCCTCGGGCGTTCGCATCTGGTCGGCCCCCAACTCCCGGAGTCCCGTGTCGCGGTGGCAGGTACCGTCGAACCGGTCCCACATCAGCTCGGGGAAGCGCTCGCGCTGCATCGCCGCGCAGACGGAGCCGTCGGGGTCAGGCCCCTCCTTGATGCCCGGGACGCGCCCGAACTGAAAGACGGGCCGGCCCAGCGCCAGCGCGTAGAACGTGGCGGTGCTCAGCCGGTCCGTCGCCACGATGTCGTGGGCCTGCACGTTGGCCACCAGCCGCCAGAGAAACGCTCCGTCGTCGTCACGCTTGCCGTTGGTCACGACGGAGACACCCTCTCGCTCGTACGACGCCCGGGTGTCGGGGTTCTCCCAGTCGTACCAGTAGGCGCAGATCGTGATGTCATCGAAGCCCTGGTCCCGCAGAAAGCGGATCTGCTCCGAGACGGGCGTCGCGCCCGCATCGAGCGACGCCTTGTGGGCCGAGTGGAAGGGCACGAACAGAAGTCGTCGGCCCGTGGCAGGCTTCGGTGCGAGATGCTGCGTCATGTAGAGGAAGGGTGAGCCTACCGCGTCGACGCGGCGTCCGCCGAGCCTGCGAGCCCACCACGCGTTGTGGGCGCTCCAGACGAAGAATCGAAACCGCCGCTTCAGCTGCTCGGGCCAGAAGCCGGCGTCGACGTGCCAGCCGTGCTGGAGACGGCCGGGGATGGCGGCCGACGACGAGACGCCTGCGTGCTGCTGCAGCGCTGCGGCATGGCCGTAGAATTGATTCTCTGCAAACATCGTCTCGACGGCACCTGCGACCCCGGCGACACGCCTCGGCGCGACCGTGAGGCTAGCACCGACGAGTGGCCCGGGCTAGGTTGCGCCCCGCCGGCCCGCCTGCACGGTCCGCCGTCGAGAGCCCGATGCCACCGTCTCCCCCCGCAGCCACTCCCGACAGCAGCGGCGTGTCCCACGCGCGGCGTGCGCGGCGCAACATGGTGCTCTTCGGTGCTTCGGACGCGCTGCTCCAGGCGCTCTCGCTGGCGCTGATGCCGATGATCGCCCGAACGCTGGGCAGCAGCGCGCTCGGTGTGTGGAGCACCTCGCTGAGCCTGCTCGCCGCCCTCTCGACGGTGGCGTCGCTCGGCGTCGGCGCCTCTGCCGGGCGCGTTTGGCTCGACATCGCTCCCGAGCGCCGAGCCGGCATGATCGCCGCGCTCTATGTGGTGCTCGGTGCTGTCATCGTCGGTGTCGGTGCCCTCGGCCTCGGGATCGCGGTCGCAGCCGATACGACGGGTCGACTGGGCCCGTGGACGCTCACGTCCGTCGCGCTTGTCCTCGCGGCCGCGGTCGGGCTCCAGGCGCAGGTTCTGCCCCGCGCCATCTGGGCGACCGAGGAGGCCGCCGCGCGCATCGTCGCGGTGAATCTCGTGACCACCGGGCTGTTCGTGCTGACGGCTGCGGTCGGCGTGGGGCTCCTCTCGCAGCCGGTCGACTGGCTCTTTGTCAGCCGGGCTTCGGCTGCGCTGCTCGGCGCCGTCGCGACGCTCGGCTTCGCGGCCTGGGCGC
>JBILLP010000107.1:0-8487 GCA_044376025.1 Bradymonadia bacterium | reverse complement strand
GCTGCCCGGCTGCCGTCGCCCGGAGCCTGCGGCCGACGAGGGTTCGGGCTCGACGCCACCCCCCGCCGCGGCGCCGGCTCCTGCGGCGCCGGCGGCTGACGGCTCGGCCGACAGCGCGCCGCCAAGCCCCGTGACGCTGCGGAGGGTCGCGACCTACGAGGTTGAGAAGACGGCGAGCGCCTACGCGGTCAAGGCCGATGGCGCGGTGGCGATCGCGGCGGGTCCCGAGCTCTGGACATGGCCGCCACCCACCGGCGAGGAGATCGGTGCGCCGGTCCGCCAGCCGTCGGGCGGGCAGATCGTCAAGCTGGTGTGGCTCGGCGACCGGCTGCTCGGGCTCGACGGCGAGAAGGGCGCTGTCAGGAACTTCGACGCTTCCGGTCGGTCGGCGCGCGTCGACACCCCGCTCGAGGGCGAGGGCCGCGACCTGTGGGTCGACGCGGCGCACGGTCGGCTGTGGACGCTGGCGCGCAGGGTCGAGCAGGGTCGAGTCGTGGTGTTCGGGCTTGGCCCGGACGGCGCCACGGTCGGGGCGCCGCTGCACCGCTTCGAGCTGGCCGGCCTGCCGACCGGCTTCTACGTCAACGACGACGCATCGCGGGTCGCCCTGCCGCTCTACACGGGCAAGGCGGTGCGGTTTGCGACGGTGGAGCCGCCTGCGCTTGGTCCTGGGGTCTCGCTCGGCCTGCGTGTCTCAGACGGCGCCTGGACCGGGCCGACGACGTCGCTGTGGATCCAGTCGACGGCGACCGAGGCGCGCGAGGTCCGCTGGGATGACGAGGGTTCGGGCAGCAGCCCGGTTCCGCTGCCCGAGATGTGGACCACGGTCAGGCGCGTGGCGGGCGAGACCTACGCCTTTGGTGGCAGCGAGGGCGTGCTCCGCCGGCTCGATGCCCCGCGGCGCAAGGTCGTCGCCACGAGCAGGGCGGTGCGCATGGCGGGCGCGATGGCGCGGCTGGGAGACACGCTGCTGGTGGTCGACAGCAGCGGCCGGCGCACGGTCGCGGCGCTCGAGGCCACGACGCTGCAGACGCGGGGGCTGCTCGAGACCGAGTGCCGGGGCGCGGCGATCACGGCGCAGCAGGGCGGTATCTACCTCTACTGTCCGCTCGAGCGCCGCGTCGTCTGGATCGCGCTCGTGCCGCCCGCGACGAGTCCGGCTCCGCGCTGACCGGGTCAGCGGCCGGCGGAGCTGGCGGCGCCGTACCAGACCTTGCCGCTGAAGGTCTGGACGATCGTGCCGCGCCCGGTCGAGGGGTTGATCTCGAGGACGTTGCCGCTCGAGGTGAGGCCGAAGAGAAAGCCCCAGGCCGCCGTGAGCCCGTACACCTGCCCGTGGCCGATGTTGCCGACCAGCGTCGCGGTGCCGCTGATCCCGTCGATCTCGACAAGGTCGTCGCCGCTCCGGCCAAACGAGCTCATGAAGAGCGCATCGGACTTGTCGACGACGCAGTCCCCGCTCGAGCTGAAGCCACCCCCGACGTCACCGATCAGCGTCACGGCGCCTGACGGCAGTGAGATCCGGTAGAGGCTCGAACCGGCGGTAGCGAAGCCGACGCCCAGCGAGTTGATCGCGAAGCCGTTGGGGTTGACGTCGATGCCGGCGAGCTCCGAAACGGTCACCCATCTCGAGGCGCCGGCGTCGAACCGGTAGAGTCCGCCCGGGCCAATGCCCCAGAGCGTCCCGTCGGTGGCGGTGTCGAAGTCGAACAGCGTCGGCGTGGAGGTGACCAGGGTCGCCGCTCCAGCGAAGGGGTCGACGCGGTAGAGCTGGTTCGACGTGTGGGCGTAGAAGGTGCAGTCGAGCCCCTCGTTGACGCTGCCATCACAGTCGTTGTCGGCGAAGTCGCAGCCCTCGTTCTGCAGCGGGCTGATGGCGTCGTTGTTGTCGTTGCAGTCGGTCCCGCCGCAGCCGGTCGAGGCGACGCCGTCGCGGTCGTTGTCACAGGCCGGGTCGATGCCGGAGTCTCCCGCGGTGTCCTCCGCGATGTCTCCCGCGGTGTCCTCCGCGGTGTCCTCCGCGATGTCTCCCGCGGAGTCGTCCGCGGTGTCGGTCGAGTCGTCCGCGGAGTCGTCCGCGGTGTCGGTCGAGTCGTCCGCGGAGTCGTCCGCGGTGTCGGTCGAGTCGTCCGTCCCGGAGTCGTCCGTCCCGGAGTCGTCCGCGTCGCCCGCACCGGAGTCGTCGTCGGTCACGTCGTCATCGCGGTCGCGTCCGGTGTCGCTGATGGCGCCCGTGTCGCGCACAGAGCCCGCCTCGACGGTCCCCTCCTCATCGGAGCAGGCGCTGACGAGGGCGAGCAGGCAGAGCAGGTCGAGTCGGGCCTTGCGAGCGCGCATGTCACTGGACCTCGGAGGATGGCGAGCCGTGGTGCCGGATCAGCCGATCCGAGGCGGTCACGAAGTGGTCGAGCGGCTCGCGGGTCTCGAGCGCCTCGAGGATGCCGAACAGGTAGTCCCGGACATGCGCCGGCGGGGCGTCGGTGGCGGCGAAGTCGGCGAGCCTCGAGGCGGCCTCGAGCACGGTGCGGGTCTCAGGCGGCTCGACCGCGTACCTGAAGATGCGGTTGTGCGGGGTCTCCAGGGTGTTCTCGCCCGCGACGGAGAGCTCCTCGAAGAGCTTTTCGCCCGGTCGCATGCCGGAGAACTCGATCTTGATGTCGACGTCGGGCTCGAGGCCCGAGAGCCGGATCAGGTCTCGGGCGACATCGACGATGTGGACCGGCTCCCCCATGTCGAGGACAAAGACGTCGCCGCCCTCTGCGTAGGTCGCGGCCTGCAGCACGAGCTGGGTCGCCTCGGGGATGGTCATGAAGTAGCGCCGCATCTCGGGGTGCGTGACGGTGACGGGCCCGCCCTTGGCGATCTGCTCCTTGAAGATCGGGATCACCGAGCCGTTGGAGCCGAGCACGTTGCCGAACCGGACGGCGGCGAGCCGGGTCCTGCTGCGCGAGGCGAGGGCCTGCACGAGCATCTCTGCCACGCGCTTGGAGGCTCCCATGACGCTGGTGGGGTTCACGGCCTTGTCGGTCGAGATGAGGACCGCGACGTTGACGCCGGACTCCTGCGAGGCGTTGATCACGTTGAGGGTGCCAAGGATGTTGTTCTTGACGGCCTCCCAGGGGTTGGCCTCCATGAGCGGCACGTGCTTGTGGGCCGCGGCGTGGAGCACGACCTTGGGCCGGTAGTGCCGGCAGATGTGCGACATGCGTCGGCCATCGGCGACATCGGCCACGACGGGCACGAAGGAGATGTCGGAGAAGGCGCCGACCAGCTCGCGCTCGAGGTGAAAGAGCGGGTTTTCTGCCTGCTCGACCATGATGATCTGCGAGGGCCCGAAGCGGGCGACCTGGCGGCAGAGCTCCGAGCCGATGGAGCCGCCGGCGCCGGTGACCAGCACGACCGATCCTGAGACGAGCGAGGCGATCTGCTGTCCGTCGAGCCTGACGGGAGGCCGACCGAGGAGGTCCTGCAGGCTGACCTCCCGGATGACCGAGACGGTGACGGAGCCGGAGAGGATCTGGTCGGTGGGCGGCAGGACGCGGTGCTTGAGGTCGGCGCTGATGCACTGCGAGACGACCCGCCGCACCAGCTCGCCCTGGTTGGGCTCGGGGGCGATGATGACCTGCGAGACGTGATGCCGCGCGGCGAGCTCCTGGATTTCTTCGATCGAGCCGAGCACGGGGACGCTCGAGAGCAGGCTCCCGACATGCTGCCGGGTCTCATCGACGATGCCGACCACGCTCACACCGGGCAGGGAGCCGCGCTTGGCCTCGCGGAGCAGCGACTCCGCAGAGTGCCCGGTGCCAACGACGAGGGTGCGGGCGAGCCCTTCTGCCGGCATCGACTTTCGGGCCTGCCGCTCGCGGAGGAGCCGGATGGCGAAGCGCAGGCCGCCGAGCATCGAGACGGTGATCATCGTGTCGACGGCGATGACCGAGCGCGGAAAGGTCCGCAGGTTGAACGCCACGAGGACGGCGGCGACCGCGACCGCGCTGACCACGGCCGCCTTGGCGAGCCTGACGAAGTCGTCGAACGAGGCGTACCGCCACCAGCCCGAGTAGAGCCGCATCGCGCCGAACACGACGAGCTTGATGGCCACGAACAGCGAGATGACAATCGACAGGCTCGCGTCGTGGTCCTGCGGGATGACGCCGTCGAATCGGAGCAGGTAGGCTGTCCAGCACGAGAGCGCAAAGAGCACCGCGTGCGTGACGATGACGAGGCCTCTGCGGACCGTCTGCGAAGGGATGTTCATGGCTCGTCTGCGAGGGGGTGTCCAGGTTGCGGCCCGCGCGACGCGGACGGCGACCTGTCGAACCCGAGACCCCGCGCCCTAGCGCCAACCGGGGGCTGAAGGCAAGCCGTTGGCGCCATCAGCAGCGCTCGGGGATCGCCCATGCCCACCGGACCGGAGCCGACATCCACACGGTGAAGCCGTTGGCGTACTCGGCCAGTGGACGGCAGGACACCAGCTCACTCGACGCGTCGGCCGCCACGAGCCGGTAGGAGCCGCAGGGGTCGAGCCCCATCGCCCCGGCGACGTCGGCGGGCAGCGAGAAGCGCGCCTGGCTCGAGGCGGGCCAGAGGTTGTAGAAGGCCACGAGTCCCTGGCGGTCGCTGGTCCAGCGCGCCATGGCGAAGACGTTGCCGGTCGAGGCGCCGCCGGGACCGCGCAGCACCCGCAGCCCGCGGCTCCTGAGCGCACGGAGCTCCTCGCTGTTGCGCGCCTCGATCGCGCCCCGGTAGCGCGCGACGCGCTCCTGCCAGCCGCGCATCGCCGCGGGGTCGAAGCGCATCGGCAGCAGGCTCGACCGGCGAAACTCCAGCCGCGCCCGCTCGCCGTACTCCTGCCCCGCGAGCAGCATGGGCGTCGACCAGGTCGAGGCGCCGAGCACCCAGAAGCCGGCCCCGGTGTCGAAGTCGAACCCCGTGCCATCGAGAAGCCTCAGCTCGTCGTGGTTCTCGAGGTGCGTGAGCACACGGACCGAGCCGCCGAAGCGCTCTGTGTGTGTGAGCACCCGGGCGACGTGTGCGGCGTCCTTCACGGCGCCGCCTCGGCCATTCATGTCGAAGAGGAATCCCTCGGTCATCATGTCGGCCACCTGGGCCATGCCGGCCTGGTCGAAGAATTCCTCGGCGACGAAGACCGGCGAGGGCTGACCCCGCAGGGCCGCGTAGTAGCGGACCTTGGCGATCACATACCGCCAGAACCCCGGCGAGAGCCCGTTCGCGGCGTCGGTGGTGTGGTCGAGACGAAACCCGGTCACGCCGCGCGAGACCCAGTGGTTCAGCACGCGGAAGAGGTACTCGCGCACCCGTAGCGCCTCGGCCAGCCGCCCGGGCGTCTCGACGTGGTGGTAGAGGAACTTCACGTCGCGCCAGTCGCCGCTGTAGAAATCGCCCCCGGTCGAGGGGTTCTGCCGGTCGGCGCCCTGGTAGAAGGCCGGGAGCCAGGCCTCGAGCGTCTCGCCCGAGCAGTCGAACGCCGCCCGCTCCGCCCCGGTGGCCATCGCGAAGGCCGCCCAGGCGCGGAGCCTCCACGCCGCGGACCGCCCCGGACAGGCCGCCACGAGCGCGTCGTACAGCGCGCTCGCCTCGGCGTCGGCGGCGACGAGCGCGTCGAGCTGCTCTTCGGTGTCGAGCACGGTCGACTCGAGCAGCGCGGGGTCGAGGGTCGCCCCAAAGTCGTCGAGCGCCGCGACGTCTCCGGCCTCGATCAGCGGTTCGAGCCGCCGCCGCCCCGCGATGTCGTAGGGCCGGTAGTTGTGGCCGAAGTGGTTGAAGGCGACATCGAGCATGACGCGCACGCCGCGCCGGTTCGCCTCGTCGATCACGGCGTCGAACCCGCCGCCGGCCCAGCAGGGCGGGTCGCTGTACTCGTCGCGCCCCTGCTCGATGCAGGCGGTGTCGATCATGCCCGACAGGTGCAGGTAGTCGGTCACGGCGTAGGGGGACCCGATGTTGTCGCAGGCGTTGGGCAGCGCGACCTGCGCGTTGTTCGGGAAGGGCGGCATGAGCCAGACCGCGTTGGCGCCGACCTGCTCCGAGATGTAGCGCAGCGTGATCCCCTCGGTCGGGTCGGCGGTCGGTGCGGCGAGGTCCTGCAGGGTGCCGAGCCTGATGCGCTCGAGGCGGTCGAGGTCGGGGCAGCTCGAGTCGACGGCGCGGTAGACCACCCGTGGCGCGGGCTTGGCGGCGCAGGCGGCCCGCTGCGCCTCGCTGCCGAGCCCGGGGTCGCAGGCGTTGGCCGACCGGACCTGCAGCTCATAGAGGACCAGCGTGTCGGTGGCGGGGTCGGGCCGGTGGGCGCCCCCGGGCGGATCGGCGGGCATCGGGGCGACCGGCAGCGCCGGTTCGGAGCAGGCGGCCGGTTCGCCGCTGTCGGGTGTGTCGAGCGGAGCCGCGTCGTCGCAGCCCCCGAGCAGCAGCAAGGCGGCCGCGAGCGCCGCGGCGCCGGGCCGAAGCCCGGGCGGGGTGTGTGGGGTCGGGGGTCGCGAAGCGCGTGCGTGCCGGGCGGTCGCCATGTCGGGGGCGTACGACGTGCGCCGGGGCGAAGAAAGGCCCCGGGTGGTCAGCCGCGCGGGCGAAACGCCACGAGCCGCCCGGGGTTCGTGGTCAGCCGCGCGCCGCCGATCAGGTCGAGGCAGTAGGGGATGGCCGCGAACACCGCGTCGAGGCAGAGCCGGATCGACTGCGGCTTGCCCGGCAGGTTCACGATGAGCGCCCTGCCCCGGATGCCCGCCGTCTGGCGCGACAGGATCGCCGTCGGGACCTGGTCGAGCGACACCTTTCGCATCAGCTCGCCGAAGCCGGGCATCAGCTTGTCGCAGACGGCCTCGGTCGCCTCGGGTGTCACGTCGCGCGGGGCGGGCCCGGTGCCGCCGGTGGTCAGCACGAGCGAGCAGCCGAGCTCGTCGACGAGCTCGCGCAGGGTGGCCTCGATCGTCGCGCGGTCGTCGGCGATCAGCCTGACCTCGACCTGCCAGGGGCAGTCGAGCACCTCGGAGAGGTAGTCGCGGATCGCCGGCCCGGAGCGGTCCTCGTAGAGGCCGGCGGTGGCCCGGTCAGAGAGCGTCACGACGCCGATGCGGGCGACGGGGTTGGCGTCGGGCTGGGTGGATTCGGGGTGCATCGTCACGAGGGGGGTGGGTCGGACTCGCCCGGGTGAAAGGTGTTGAAGATCGACCAGGCGACGTTGCGGGGCAGGCCCTGCACCGCCTCGAGCTCGGCGAGCGTGGCCTGGCGCACCCTGCGGACGCTCCCGAACTGCCGGAGCAGCGCGCGCACGCGCTCGCGTCCGACCCCGGGGATGACGTCGAGCTGCGACCGGAGTGTCTCGCGGCTGCGCAGCTCGCGGTGAAAGGTGATCGCAAAGCGGTGCGCCTCGTCGCGGATGCGGGCGAGCAGGTGGAGCTCCTCGCTGTTCTGCCGCAGCACGATCGGGTTCTTCTGCCCGGGTCGAAAGACACGTTCGGGGCTGTGCTCCGCGGCGTCGGTCTGCTCGTCGAGTCCGGTGACCCTGCTCTTGGCGAGCGAGACGATGTCCTGTTCGCGCATGCCGAGGTCGTGCAGCGCGGCGACGGCCATGCCGAGCTGCCCCTTGCCGCCGTCGATGACGATGAGGTCGGGCATCGGGTCGCCGCCCTCGCGTGCGCGCCGCGCGCGACGGCCCAGCACCTCGAACATCGAGGCAAAGTCGTCCTGGCCCGAGACGGTGCGGATGCGGTAGCGCTTGTAGCGGTCGCGGGCGGGCCGGCCCTCGACAAAGGTGACCTGCGAGGCGACGACCTGCTTGCCCTGGAAATTGCTGATGTCGTAGCACTCGATGACGACGGGGGGTTTCTCGAGGTGGAGTTTCTGCTGGAGCCGCTCCGTGACGGCCGACGACTTGTCGGCGGTGACGAGGCGCTCGGCGAGGTGGTTCCGGGCATTCTCGACGGCGGTCCCGAGCAGCTTGACCCTGTCTCCGCGCCGTGGCGTGACAATCTCGACCTTTCGTCCGCGCCGGTCCGAGAGGAGCTGCTCCAGCGTCTCGAGGTCGGGTGGCTCGGCGCCGAGCACGACCTCTGCCGGCGGCTCGGTCGAGTCGAGCGCGTAGAATTGCGAGACAAAGTCCTCGATGACGAGCTCGTCGGGGAAGATCTGCCCCTCGAAGGCGAAATTCCGGACATCGACCATCACGCCATTCCGGATGTGGAGCACCGAGACCGCGACGGTCTCTGCGTCACGGTGCAGCGCGATCACGTCGCGGTCGACCATGTTCGAGGTGACGGCCTGCTGCCGGGTGAGCGACCGCCTGATGGCGTCGATCTGGTCGCGGAGCTGCGCGGCGTGCTCGAAGGCGAGCTCCTCGGCGGCGGTGACCATGCGCTGCTCGAGCATCTGGACAAGCTCGTCGTTTCGCCCGCCGAGGAACATCATGGCGGCCTTGACGTCGGCCATGTAGGCATCGCGGTCGAGCTTGAGGACGCAGGGTGCGGGACACCG
>JBILLP010000577.1:0-2604 GCA_044376025.1 Bradymonadia bacterium | reverse complement strand
GCTTTGGCCATGGCCCCGATGCGCGGCCGCCCGGGCAGGTTGGGCCTCGTCGCGCTGGCGCTGGGCCTCGCGGCGTCGGGCTGCGCCTCGGACACGCTCGAGCCGGCGGCCGATGCCGGCGGCGACGCCACCTGCCGCTGCAGCCTCGGCTCCACCTGTGTCGATGGTGTGTGTGTCGAGGATGACGCGACCGCCGACGCCGAGGAGGACGCTGCGCCCGACGCCGTCGAGGATGCGGACGATACCGGGGAGGAGACGGGCGAGGTGGTCGATGACACGACCGCCGACACCGACGACGGCAGCGGCGACGTCGCCGAGGACACGACGGCCGATGCCGACGCCGACGAGGTCGATACCGCCGATGCGATCGCGCCGTGGGCGATCGAGGTGACGTCGCCCGCGCCGGGCAGCGTCGTCGATGCAGAGTCGGCGCTAACGTTCACCGGCCGGCTGACCGGCGAGGTCGAGGATTTCAGCACATGGAGCCTCGTGCTGTCGTCGTCGATCGGCGGATTCCTCGGGGAGCAGAGCCCTTCGGCCGCCGGCGACTGGTCATTCGGGCCGCTGACGCTCGGCAGCGGGGACCACACGATCCGTGTGCGTGCCGTTGACCCGTCGGGCGGGGAGCAGGAGGTCTCGCAGGCGCTCCGCGTCTGCTCGGGGACCTCGGTGCTCGATTTCTCTGCGGACCTCGACCCGATTGCGTGGCTGGTGCAGGGAGACGCCTCGCGTGACCCCGGCGGCTGGCTCGAGCTGACGGGCGCGGAGCGGAGCCGGGCCGGGTCGATCTTCAACCTTGCCAACACGCTGATCGAGGGTGACGTCGAGATCCGGCTCCGCATCTCGACCGGGCAGTGCAATCCACCGGGGCCCTGCTCGGTGTTCGGCGAAGGAGCCGACGGCTTTGCGATGTCGATCTGGGATGTCGGCTCGCCGACCGACCTCGAGGAGCTCCTGGCCCTCGCCAGCAACGGCGGCGGGCTCGGCTACGGCGTGTCGGGCCCGTATGGCGACCGTGTGGTCGATGCCTTCCACGTCGAGTTCGACACCTTCTACAACAACGGCGACCAGCACGTCGACCCGACCCGGACGAACCACATCGCCATCACGGCAAGTGGGGATCCGGGCAACCACCTGGCCTGGGCGGAGACGCCCAACATGGAGGACAACCAGTGGCACGACGTCGTCGTGGGCGTCACCGGAAGCAGGGTGACCGTGCGCTGGGATGGCGCCACCGTGATCGACCAGGATGTCCCGGGGCTGTCGTTCAAGGGAGGCTACATCGGCTTCACCGGCTCGACCGGCTATTTCTACAATTATCACCGGATCGATGACCTGCAGATCCGGCAGGTCTGTGCCCGGTAGCGGAGGCGACGAGATGGTGGACCACGGACTCAAGGTGCTGACCGCGGCCTTTGCGGCAGGCGTCAAGGAGCGGACGGACGAGCTCTCGGTGGCCATCGACGGCTTCTTGACCGCGCTCGAGCAGGGAATCCTGCGGGCCGCCTCGCGCGATGCCGAGGGAGCGTGGCGCGTTCACCCGGAGATCAAGCAGGGAATCCTCGTCTGTTTTCGCGTCGGTCGCATCGTGCGCATGGGTGATGGCCTCTTCGGCTTTGCCGACAAGGACACCGTGCCGCCGCGCGGAGGCGGCTTCGAGACGCGCGGCAGCAGGGTGGTGCCCGGTGGCTCGTCGATCCGGCGCGGCGCCTACATCGGGCAGCGCGTGACCTGCATGCCCCCGATGTACATCAACGTCGGCGCCTGGGTCGACGACGACACGATGGTCGACAGCCACGCGCTCGTCGGCAGCTGCGCACAGATCGGCAAGAAGGTGCACCTGTCGGCCGGCTGCCAGATCGGCGGCGTGCTCGAGCCGATCGGGCTCCGCCCGGTGGTGATCGAAGACGGCGTGATGGTCGGCGGCAACACCGGCATCTACGAGGGAACGCTCGTGCGCGAGGGCGCCGTGATCGGCGCGGGTGTCGTGCTGACGGCCTCGACCCCGGTGTTTGACCTCGTGCACGAGCGGGTGTTGCGTGCCACGAGCGTGGAGCCGCTCGAGATCCCGGCCAACGCCGTCGTCGTGCCCGGCAGCCGGCCGATCCCGGGCACCGGGTTTGCCCGCGAGCATGGGCTGCACATCCAGACGCCGGTGATCGTGAAGTACCGCGACGCCTCGACCGACCTGCGGACCGCGCTCGAGGGTTCGCTTCGATGAATCCCCCCCGGAGCCGCCGATGACCCGCCTGTCGAGCGATGAGCTTGTCGCGATTCGCCGCGACCTGCACCGCCACCCCGAGCTCTCGCACCAGGAGCAGCGCACGGCCGGGGTCGTCGCGGAGCAACTTCGTGCGCTTGGGCTGCAGCCGAAGACGGGTGTCGCCGGCCACGGCGTCGTGGCGGTCGTCGAGGGGGCGCACCCGGGCCCGACGCTGCTGTACCGGGCCGACATGGACGCGCTGCCGATCCAGGAGGAGAACCAGCACGGCTTTGAGAGCTGCCGCCCGGGCGTGATGCACGCCTGTGGACACGACGTGCACACGACCGTGGGCATCGGGGTCGCCCACGCGATCGTCGAGGCGCGCGACCGGCTGCACGGTC
>JBILLP010000578.1:0-2604 GCA_044376025.1 Bradymonadia bacterium | reverse complement strand
CGAGCGACCGCGCGCGGGACCGCGTCGCCGACGATGAGGCGGCTCGCTTCACACCCTTCGCGGCCGACCGAACCATCGACGGCGAGGTCGCGCTCGAGGACATTGCCGGGATCCCAGGTGCGATCATGCCACTTGCCGGCCACACGCCCGGGTCGCTCGTGGTGACGATTCCGGGGGCGGTGCTGGTCGGGGATCTCTTCAGGGGCGCCATCGTTGGCAGCTCCGCAGAACTCCACTTCTACATGTGTGACCTCGAGGACAACCGTCGCGACGTCCGCGAACTGCTCGACCAGATCGCGCCCACGGCCACGACCTTCTTCACCGGGCACTTCGGCCCGGTGGCACGAGCCGAGGTCGAGGCACGTTTTCGCTGAACGCCACCTCGTGCCGCCGGCGAACCTCGCGCCCCACGGCCCGACGCCCGACCTGATCCCGAGGCCCCGATGACAAACCACCCCCGCACACGCTCCGCAACGTCGCTCTACGTCGGCAACCTCGCACTGCTCACCACGCACCAGGCCGACGCGGCGTACTGGCACGAATGGGACGTCTTCGGGGTGCCCGGCGGCCTACCCATGTTTCTCGCGTTCAACCTCGGCGCTGTCGCGCTGCTCGCTGTCGGACTCGTTCGCGTCGCCGAGGGCGCACGGTCCGCGCGACGCTACGCGCTCCTCTGCGCCGGGGTGGGTCTTCTCACCGTCGCGCTGCACGCGGTCTTCTTGATGGTCGATCGGACTGCGTTCTGGACGCCATGGTCCATTGGAATCCTCGTCGGCATCCTCGCCACGTCGATCGCGCAGCTCGTCAGGGCGTTGTCCACGCCACCGCCCGGCGCGCTCGCGTGAGCGCCGCCGTGTCGGGCCTCTCGCGTTGGCCTCTGTTCAACGGCCTCCCGGCGGCAGCCATCGAAGCCATCGAGCGCTGCGCTGCCGCACGGCATTTCGGCGCCGGCGATCTGCTCCTCGAAGGCGGCACACGCGCAGAGTGGCTGCACGTGCTCGAGTGCGGCCTCGTACGGGAGTTCTACGTGACCGCGGCCGGAGTCGAGCACACGCGCGTCTTCGTATCGGCCGGCGGCGTCACCGGGTCGCTGCTCGATCTGACGTCGGGCGCTCCGTCCGTCACGTGGATTCAGGCGCTCGAGCCGACGCGAACCCTCGCGATCCGCTACGCCGAGTTCAATGCGCTCGCTGCCCGGCATCGAGAGCTGGAGTCACTCGCGAGAGCGCTCGCCCAGAGCCTCGCAATCCGGAAGACGAAGCGCGAACACGAGATGCTGGCGCTTTCTGCCCACGAACGACTGGCGATCTGGCGGGCAGAGAATCCTGGCCTCGACGGGCGGATCACTCGACGCATGCTGGCATCCTACCTCGGGATCACGCCGGTGCACCTGAGCCGCATCACGTCCAGACGCCGAGCAGGCACTACGGCAGGGCGGCGAGAAACGGGGTGAGGGCTGCGTTGAACGCGGCAGCCTCCTCGATGAATGGCGTGTGGCCCGAATGCTCGAAGCGCACGATCGTCGCGCCTCGAATCGACGTCACGGCGTCGCGGTTGCGGCTCCACTGCACGAGGCCATCGCGCATCGCCCACCCGACGAACACCGGCATGTGCAGAGACGGCAGCCCCGCGCGGAGGTCGGCCTCGGGCTGAGCGAAACTCGTCCATGCCTCGACGAGCCGCGGTGCGCTCTCGTATCCCGCCGCAACAATGGCGTCGCGTCGTGGCTCAGCCTCGGGTCCGAGCAGGACGTCGGCGTAGTAGTCGGCGAACCACGCACCGAACCGCGCTTCGCCGGCAGCGCCGCGCCTGAAGCGGGAGACGAGATGGTCGATGAACAGGCCAGCGAAGAAGCCACCCGGGTCGAGGCCACCGGGGTTGCAGAGCACCAGCGCGCGGACGCGGACCGGGTGTTGCTGTGCGAGGGCGATCGCCGCCGCACCTCCGATGGAGTTCCCGAAGAGAATCGGGCGTTCGAGGCCCAGCGCGTCGAGCAGCCCGAGAAGGAGCGATGCATACCGGAGCGCGCTCGCGGGCTGGTGGTCCTGATGAGACGCACCGTGGCCCGGCCAATCGACGGTGATCACCCGGTACCGGTCGCTGAATGCCCGCTCGAACCCTGCGTAGTCACCGCCGCCGTGGCCGATCGCATGCAGACAGACGATCGCCGGCTTGGCGCCCTCCGGGTCGCTGTCATGGACCGCGAGCGAAACGCCGTCGACCTCGACGAACCGCCGCGGCTCCAGGACCGAAAGGGCGAGGCGGCGGGCTGGTACCGGTTCGAGCTCGGCCGGAGCCAGGAGCCGCGGGTGCAGGCATCCGGCGAGACCGGCACAGGCAAACAGGATTCGGATCGCGTGACGCATGGGAACGTCGTAGCGACAGCGGGTGGTCGGCGCATTGACCTAGGTAAAGAGTCCAGCGGCCTGTCGCCCGGCCAGGACGGGGCATCGCCGCTGGCCGGCGCCCGCACCACGTCGTGAGCCGTCGGCGTGAGCTGCGCGCAGGCTCGAACGAAGCGCGAGACGCCAAGGGCGGGTGACGAGACGCTTGGGGGCGCGCCGTCAGCGGTCTGCGTCTCGGCGCGCGCGGGGTCGGGGCCGC
>JBILLP010000576.1:0-2616 GCA_044376025.1 Bradymonadia bacterium | reverse complement strand
CAGGTCTGCGGCACGTAGGGGCGCGTCGTGGCGCCCACCGTGGAGCAGTCCCGCACGACATAGTTGCCCGCCTCATCGACCGGGTCCGACTCGTCGAGGGTCGGCCCGGCATCGGTCGTCGTGTCGGCGCCGCTGCCGTCGATCGCCCCGCCGGTGTCGCCCGAGGCCTCGACGTCGGCTGTGGTATCGCCGGGCGCGGCATCGCCGGTGCCTTCGACATCGCTGGCATCGGCGGTATCGGTCGCACGGTCGAGCTTGAGGCAGGCCGGAGCGGCGAGCAGCGGGAGCAGCATCCAAGTCAGGCGTCGCATGGTTCGATCTCGCATTCGAGGAGGTCAGCGGAGTCGGTACCACACAATTGTCGCAGACGTGTGGCGTCGCGGTCATGTATCCGTGGCAACAGCCGACTGCGAGGAGAATCGTCCTCCCCCACCCGGAGCCCCCGCCGTGAACCTTCTTCGACCTCTGATGATCTGCCTCCTCGGCGCCTCGGCCACGCTGGTCGCCACCCGCGCGGAGGCCATCGAGCTCGTCACCCGCGACGACGGGACCCGCTTCGCCTTCACCGGGTACGCCCAGCCCTACTTCAGGTGGGTCGACAACCCCTGCTCTGCCAGGCTGACCGATGCCGACACCGTCGACTGCAACCGCACGACCGTGCCCGACGGCTTCGGGCTGCAGAACGCCCGGCTCGTCTTCGAGGGTGACTGGGAGACCCGCGGCCGCATGAACCTCGAGATCGCGACCGTGCCGAACGTCGAGCTCGTCGAGGTCGAATTCGCCTTCGAGCCGGTCTCGAACCTCCTCCTCCGCGTCGGGCGCATCCGCGTGCCCTTTGCCCGGCAGGCGCTGACCTCCGAGAGCAAGATGCAGTTCGTGGGCCGGACCGACTCCCTCAAGTACACCCCCGGACGGCAGCTCGGCGCCGCAATCCGCTACGAGCCGACCATCGGTGGCTCGCCCTGGTTCGGCCTCGACCTCGGCGTCTTCAACGGGGAGTCGTCGGAGGAGCGTGCCCCGATCAACAACATCGACGAACAGTTTCTGGTCGCCGCCCGCGTCCGGGTCTCGCCGCTGGGCGAGCGGGTCCCGCTGTCCGAGGGCGACCTGCGTGCCCCCGGCGAACGCAGCCGGCTGCTGCTCGAGCTCGGCGCCACCACCAGCTACGAGAGCCGGGGCGAGAACAACGGCAACTACGAGGACCGTCGCACCTCTGCCGACGTCGCCGCCCTCTACCGCGGCGCCTCGCTCTACGCGCAGGCTGTCCTGGTCGATCGCGACTTCAGGGCCGACGATGTCGACCCCGACTTCACCGCGACAGGCTTCTCCGTTCAGGTCGGCTACTTTGCCCCGCTGCCCTGGGTCGAGCGTCACCTTGAGCTCGCCGGCCGCTACGAGGTCTTCGACCCCAGCGCCGCCACCGATGCGTCGCGCGATGCCGACCTGCGGGCCCCCCAGGCCGGCAGCGGGCCCGCACGCCCCGAGGGCTCGCAGGCGCGCAGCATCCTGACCGGCGGCGTCAACCTCTACCTGCAGGGCCACGACCTCAAGCTGCAGCTCAACTACATCCACCGCGAAGAGCTCGAGGACTGGGTCGGCTCCGCGCAGAGCCCCGGACTGCTCAAGCGCTCGGTCGACGACGACGCCGCCTTCGCGCAGATGACGTGGCGGATGTGAGGCGGCGGGGTCGGCCCGTCGCCAAAACGTCACGGTAACGTCGAAGAATCGCGACCTTCACCCCGTAACCCGGCCACCGGGGGGAGCGTAGTGGAGTGCTCGATGATCGTCCGAAACCTCGCGCTGACCGCGCTCGTCCTTGCCAGCCTCGCTCCCGCAGCCGCCCGTGCGGACGACACCGCGACCGCGGCGCCCGCGTGGAAGCTCGACCTCCACGGCGTTGTGCGCGCCGGCTTCGAGCAGGTCGCCGAGGACGATCGCTACGACTTCATCGGCCGAAACGATGGCTTCGTGCTGCACAACGCCCGGCTGTCCCTCGACGCATCGCACGCCGACGGGCTGCTCGCCCGCGTCTCGCTCGAGGGCGCCACCGACCTCGGCTCCAACTCCACGACCCCCTCGGGCACGCTCGACGTCCGCCTGCGCGACGCCTGGGTCGGCTACCAGCCCCTCGACCTGCTGCGAGTCAGGGTCGGGCAGTACAAGCCCGGCTTCCTCGGCGAGTCGCAGCGCGAGCCGTCGGACTACCGCTTCGTCACCCCCTCGCTGCTCGCCTCCGGCGTGACCGTCGGCGCCGGCTTCGAGACCCCCGGCCTCGCGCTCGACCGCGGCCTGGGTGCCGAGCTGAGCACCGGCGACGGCCTGAAGCTCTCGTCGCTGACCGTGAAGGTCTCCGCCGGGGCGTGGAACGGCAACGGCTCGAACGAGCGGCTCAACGACAACCCGAGCCTCGCCGTCGGCGGCCGCCTCGAGCTCGGCTGGGACGACCTCGTCACCCTCGGCGTCGCCGGCTACCAGAATGCCCGCACGAGCGGCGCGCTCCCCGACCGCTTCGAAGAGACCGACACAGGGCTCGCGGCCGACCTCCGGCTCGAGGTCGCAGGCGCCTGGCTGCTGGCACAGGCGGCGCAGGTCACCACCGCCTATGGCACCGTCGAG
>JBILLP010000575.1:0-2630 GCA_044376025.1 Bradymonadia bacterium | reverse complement strand
GCCATGCAGGCCAGGGAGCCTCTTCCCGCGCTGCCTGAGCCCTGGGCGTCACACCCGATCGCCGCCGTCTACCGCAAGGCAGGCTCCAAGAAGACCCTCGGGCGCTACGACTCCGCCGCAGAGATGGAGCGGGCGCTCCTCGCGGCGCTCTCACCCGGGGCCACCGCTACGCCACCGCAGGCAACCGGAGGTGGAGCGGCGGGCCTCTTCGCGAGGATCTTCGGCCGCCGACGCTGAGCAGCGGCTCCCTTGAACGGCCGGTGGGCGGCCGATAGGAGGGCCACCCACCTCGCGCTCCTCCCCACCTGCTGAACGATGTCTGACAGCAAGTCCCTCGCCGCCACGCACATCGCGCGCGCGCTCGCCCGGTTCGTCTCGGGGACCGACGGAGTCACCACCCCGGCCGCTCCCGAGGTCGCCTCGATGCTGGCGGCTCCTCCGAAGCCCGAGATGGGCGACTTCGCCTTCCCCTGCTTCACGCTGGCACGCTCGCTCCGGCAGGCTCCACCTGCCATTGCCGCACAGCTCGCCCGGCTCGTCGCCGAGGAGGCCGGCCCCGACGCGGCGCGCGTCGAGGCCGCAGGACCCTACGTCAACATCAAGCTCGACCCGGCCGCACGGGCGGCACGCGTCGTCAGCGCCGCACTTCACCCACGCTGGGGAGAGTGGGGTGACGGCCAGGGCCGGACCGTCAGCATCGACTTCTCGTCGCCCAACATCGCCAAGCCCTTCGGCATCGGGCACCTGCGCTCGACCGCGATCGGACACGCCCTTGCGAACATCCACCGCGCGCTCGGCTACCGCGTGGTGCGCATCAACCACCTCGGCGACTGGGGCACCCAGTTCGGCAAGCTCATGGCCGCCTTCGAGGCGTGGGGCGACGAGGCGGCGCTCGATGCCGACCCGATCCAGCACCTGTACGACCTGTACGTGAAGTTCCACCAGGAGGCCCAGGTCGATGCAGCGCTCGACGACCTCGGCCGGGCCTGGTTTCGACGCCTCGAGCAGGGTGACGCCACCGCGCACGGCTACTGGCAGCGCTTTCGCGCGCTGAGCCTGCGGGAGTTCCACCGCATCTACGACCGGCTCGGCGTCAGCTTCGACCACGAGTGGGGCGAGGCCTACTACAACGAGATGCTCGACGCGCTCGTCGACGACGTGAAGGCCGCCGGCATCACCGAGGTGAGCGAGGGCGCCCTGGTGGTCAAGCTCGACGAGCTGAACCTGCCCCCCTGCCTGCTGCTCAAGGCCGACGGCGCCACGCTCTACGCAACCCGCGACCTTGCCGCGGCGCGCTACCGCTACGAGCAGTTCGGCTTCGAGAAGTCACTCTACGTGGTCGGGGCGCCGCAGTCAGTCCACTTCAAGCAGGTCTTCGCGGTGCTCGGCCGCATGAACTACCCGTGGGCTTCGCGGTGCGTCCACGTGCCCTTCGGCATGATCCTCGGCATCTCGACCCGCAAAGGCACGCTCGTCTTCCTCGAGGAGATCCTCGACAAGGGCCGCGACCTCGTCCACCAGATCATGGCTGACCGCGAGGGCTTCACCGACGACGAGCGCGCGGTCGTCGCGGAGCAGGTCGCCATCGGGGCGATCGTCTTCTACGACCTCTCGCGCGGCCGCATCAAGGACTACCCGTTCGAGTGGGACTCGATCCTGCGCGGGCTGCGACCCGGCGAGCACGGACCGACCGGACCCTACCTGCAGTACACGCATGTGCGGCTCCGCAGCCTTGAGGAGCGTTATGTCGAGAGGTTCGGGGCGCTGCCGGACCCGGGCGACGAGGTTGCGTGGAGTGCCCTCGCCCATGCCGACTGCGAGGCCCTGATCGCCGGCGTCGAGCGCTTTGCGGCCGTGGTCCGCAACGCTGCCGAGGAGTACGAGCCGGCGGTCATCTCGCGCTACCTCCTCGAGCTCGCTGAGGCGTTCAACTCCTTCTACTCCTCGGGACAGCGCGTGATCTCAGACGATCGCCCGCTGTCTGCGGCCCGCATCGCGCTCGTCTCCGCCGTGCGGCAGACCCTGGCCGCCGGCCTGGGCATGCTCGGCGTGCCGCTCCCGGCCCGCATGTGATGCTGCTCCAGGGCCGCTTCGCCGCGCTCGCGCTCGGCACCGTCACCGCGCTCGCCTCGAGCTGCGGCCCCCCCGATGAGCTTGTGGGCGTCTACGAGGAGGAGGTGCCGCTCGACGCCGGCCGCAGGGCGGCCATCCGCGTCACGCTCTTCGAGTACGCGGGCGAAGCGGGAGGCCACCTCGAGATCTACCCGATCGGCGAACAGAACTCGGCCGACTCCCCCTACCTTGTCGCAGGCTCCTGTCTCTGGTTCGGCCCCCGGTCGGTACAGGGCACGACCTTCTACCTGACGGCAGAGGACGCAGAGGGCTCCGCCATCGTCGAGGGACGCGTCCGCGGCACCGACAGCGGCGACAGCATCCGGTTCGAGGTGGTTCACGGCGAGGAGCTCCTGCGGGCCTCTCCCTCGGGCGAGCCAATCCTGCTCGCCCGCAACCCCGACGCGCGCGCCGTCGCGGACTGCCCCGACGACCTCGTGCCCGACGGTTCAGGGGTGACGCCGTGAGGCGCATGCGACACGCGGTGCTCCGGGTGGTCGTCACCGTCGCGACGGCCC
>JBILLP010000106.1:0-8576 GCA_044376025.1 Bradymonadia bacterium | reverse complement strand
GCCGCGCTCACGAGCCCGGCAGAGATGTCGGCCCAGGGGATGCGGAGGACCGTGCGGCTGCCTCGCTCCAGCTCCTGGGCCCCGGCCAGCTCAGAGAGCGGGCGCGGCGCGGGCCACACCTCGTGCACCTCGGCCTTGTCGTCGATGAAGGTGAGCTGAAGGCGAACCGCGCTGCCGGCCCTCGCCAGAAGGTCACGCCCTCGAATCTCGACCGCGATCTCGTCGCCCATCAGCAGGCCGCCGGCGAGCCGGACGGACTCGAGGACCGGCGAACCGGTCGGACCCGGACCGAAGTCCGCGGACGGCGCGGGGTAGGCGCTCGGGGCAGGGACGGCGCCGGGCGCGGGGTAGGCGCTCGGGGCGGGGAAGGCGCTGGGCGCGGGGTAGGCGCTCGGGGCGGGGAAGGCAGCGGGCGCGGGGAAGGCGCTCGGGGCGGGGAAGGCAGCGGGCGCGGGGAAGGCTGCTGGCGCTGCTGGCGTTGCCGGCACGGCCGATGCAGGCGGCGCTGCGGTCGCCGCGCCGCCGGACCGGAGCTTGGGGTCGTCGAGCCCGAGGTCGAGGTTGAAGTCGAGGTTCGGAGCTGAATTGGTCCCGAAGACCGGCGTCGATGTCAGGGGCCGCTGGGGCGAGGGCAGCGCCGCAGGTGTCGAGTCAAACGGATCGTCGTCGAAGCCCTCGACCGGCGTGATCACCGCCGGCGGTGTCACCTGGGCCGGACGAACGGCCGGAGCCTCCGGGGTCGGTATCGCCGGTGGCTGACCGAAGTCCCACTCAAACGAGCTCTTGCGGGTGGTCGGACCACCGAAGGTCGTCGGAGGCGTGGACCCGAGCGCCATCGTCGCCGCCACCGGCCTGATGGCTGCCGAGCTGTCCCGCGAGGGGACCGGGCCGCCCCCGGAGAGGAGCGCCTCCGCCGCGCCCGAGCCGGGGCGATGCGGGGTCTCGACGGCCGACGGCGAGCGCTTCGCCGCCTCGGCAGGCGTCCGCGAGGAGGACTCCATGCGCGGGTTCCGCGCGGTCGACCTGCGGTCCCCGGCCGGGGGGAGTGCCTGATTGGTCGTGCTCGACGTGCGGCGCGCGGCGGCGGCGAGTCCTGAAACCACGTCGCGAACGCGCTTGGCCTCACGGCGGACGCCAACCCTCCACGCGACGATCCCGCCGACCAGCCCGAGCAGCAGCAGGCTGCCTCCGCCGATCGTCGCGACCTTGAACCACATCTCGAAGTTGTCACGGATGCCGGGCGGCATCGAGTCCCGGATGCATGGCTTGATGCCCCGGAGCCACTGACCCATCATCGAGTTGGCACCGGTCAGCTGATCCATCTCGGAGCCGCCGGCTCGCCGCATCCCGCTGCCCTCTGCGCCGCTTCCGGGGGAGGGTCCGCTGCCCGAGGAGCCGATGCCGGTCGTGACGAGGTTCTCGCCGCTGCCGACGGAGACGTCGCGGACCTTGATGTCCTCTTGGATCGCGCTGACCTGGAGCGCCTTCATCCGATCGAACGAACACTTGAACGCCGGGGCTATCAGCGACACGACGCCCGTGATGGCCGCAAGCAGGAGGATCCTCGAGATCAGCCAGCGCGACGATGTGGACACTACCTTCGACATGGAACCGCCGTGGTTGGCTGGGTCACTCCGCGGGTCGGGTCACGTCCTCGGACCCTTGGAGGACAGCCTCGAGATGAGGAGCGAGGCCAGCCAGAGGGCGGCGAGTCCGCTCACGAGTTGTTGCCTGAAGAGTGGGGCTGAAGCGAAAGGGTGATGCGTATAGCAGGCTGCCGCTGCGTCGGTGAAGCGGGCCACCCGGTCTCCACCGGAGACTGGACGTTGACCTCGGCCATCCTGCCCGGCCCTGGCCTGTTCGACCGCGACCTCAGCGCCGCCCGCGACGATATTGGGTGCGTCCACGGCCTCGGCTTGGCGCCATGCGCAGCGCGCCGCAGGCGTGAGCAACCAGCCCAGCGAGAGGAGCGCCCCTGCGAGCGCAAGGCCTGAGATCAACGCCCAGCCGGATTCCTGTCTGGCAGATCTTGTCGCTGGCATCACAGACTCCGCCTCCGAGGCGACCCACCTTCCGTAGGCCCCCGGATGCCTCCCGCGCGAGCGTCTAATCCAACGGCGCGCGAACCGGAAGCTTTGCGAGCTTCGTCACACGCCGAGGAGGCGCTTGGCGATCACCATCCGCTGCACCTGCGACGTGCCTTCGTAGATCTGGAGCAGCTTGGCGTCGCGCATCAGCTTCTCGACGGGGTACTCCTTCGTGTAGCCGTTGCCGCCGAAGACTTGGACGGCGTCGGTGGCGACGCGCATCGCGTTGTCGGCGCAGAAGGCCTTGGCGTAGGCGCTGACCATCGCGCTGGCCTCGCCCGAGTCGAGCAGCGCAGCCGCCTTGTAGGTCAGCAGGTGCCCGGCCTCGTAGGCGATCGCCATGTCGGCGATCATGAACTGGATCGCCTGGTGCTGCGCGATCGGCACGCCGAAGGTCTTTCGCTCCTTGGCGTACGCCACGCACTCGTCGATGGCGCGGCGCATGATGCCGAGGCCGAAGGCGCCGATGTCGGGGCGGGTGCGGTCAAAGGTCGCCATCGCGAGCTTGAAGCCCTCGCCCTCGTTGCCGAGCAGGTAGCGCGCCGGGATGACGCACTCCTCGAGGTGGACCTGCGCCGTGTTCGAGCAGCGCTGGCCCATCTTGTTCTCCTTCTTGCCGACGGTCAGGCCCGGGGTGTCGGCCGGCACGATGAACGCGCTGATGCCCCTGTGGCGCATCGCGGGGTCCTTGGTGGCGAAGATCACGAAGAAGTTCGCGTAGGCGGCGTTCGTGATCCACTGCTTGGTGCCGTTGAGAACGAAGGAGTCGCCACGTCGCTCGTAGCGGGTCCGGATCCCGGCGACGTCGGAGCCGGCGTCGGGCTCGCTCGTGGCGTACGCCGCGTAGCAGAGCTCGTGGGTCAACCGGCCGAGGAACTCGCGCTTCTGCTCGTCGGTGCCTGCCACGATGATCGGGGTGGCAGCGAGGTTGTTGGCGGAGATGGTCGTGGCGACGCCGACGCACCCGTAGGAGAGCTCCTCGGAGATGATGGCGTGCTCGAAGGTGCCCAGCCCGAGTCCACCGTAGGCCTCGGGCACCTCGGCGTTCATGAGGCCGAGCTTGAAGGCCTGCTTGCCGATCTCATGCGGAAAGGTCCCGTGCTCGTCGAGCTCACCGGCCACCGGGATGATGACGTCTCGCGCAAACGAGCGCGCGGTGTCTCTGATGGCCTTCTGTTCCTCGGACAGGTTGAACTGGTACACGGCTTCCTCGCAGTGAAGGGGAGAACGGGGCGGCGGTCCCTTAGCCGGTGCGGGCCGCGCGCGACAAGGCGGTGATGCGGAGCGAAACCATGGGGTACGAGTCGATTGAGTTCTGCGCGCTGGGGGATGGGGCATCGGCCTTCAGGCCCGGTGAGGTGGAGATTCCGGGCCCTGGAGAGGGTGAGGTCGAGATCGCGGTCGCGGCGTTCGGGGTGAACTTCGCCGAGGTCATGGCGAGGCGTGGGCTCTACCAGGATGCCCCCGCGCGGCCCTGCGTGCTGGGCTACGAGGTGGCTGGCAGGGTGGCGGCGGTCGGGACAGGTGTCACCGGGCTGTCGGTAGGGCAGAGGGTGGCGGCGTTGACGCGGTTCGGTGGGTACGCGCGGCGCGCGGTGGCGCGCATCGAGGCGGTGGTCCCGCTGCCCGATGATGTCAGTGACGTCGCGGCGGCCGCGCTGCCCGTGCAGGGTGCCACCGCGGTCTGGAGCGCGGAGGAGGCCACCCGTCTGCGCCCCGGGGACCGCGTGCTCGTGCATGCGGCGGCCGGCGGGGTCGGTCGGCTGCTCGTGTCGCTGGCGCTGAAGGCCGGCGCCGACGTTGTCGGGAGCAGCGGGAGCCGGTCGAAGCTTGGGTTGATCGAGGCCGCTGGCGCCACCGCGATCCTGCACCGGGACGGCGACGCCGCAGCGCTGACCCAGGAGGCAGGACCCGGGTTCGACGTCATCTTCGACTCGCTGGGCGGCGCCTCGACGCGCCTTGGCTACCGCCTGTTGAGGGCGGGTGGTCGCCTTGTCTGCCTCGGAGGCGGCACCATGGCGCGGGGAGGGTGGTCGAGGCTCGCGGCGCTGCCCTCGATGGTCTCGTTCGGGCTCTACCATCCGGTCCCGATGATGATGGAGTCGAAGGCGATCATCGGGGTGAACATGCTCCGGCTGGCTGATCAGCGTCCCGACGTGCTGCAGCGCTGCCTGGCACGCACCTTCGAGCTCGCCGCGTCAGGCATCTTCGCGCCGGCAATCACCGCCTTTGAGGCCTCTGCGATCGGCCGCGCCCACGATGACCTCGAGCAGCGACGCATTGCCGGCAAGCTCGTGGGGGTGTGGCCGACGTCAGGCTGAGCGTCTGGCCCAGTCCCGGATGCGCTCGCAGGCCTGCGCGAGGTCGCCGTCGCCCTTGGCGACGCAGAAGCGCAGCAGCCGTTCGCCGGTCGGCCCGGTGTAGAAGGCGGAGCCCGGGATGGCCGCGATGCCTGCCTCGTGGAGCAGTCGCATGGCGGCCTCTTTCGAGGTGGCCACGCCGAACCGGGATGTGTCAGCGAGCACGTAGTAGGCGCCGGCCGGAACGATCGGCTCGAGCCCGGACTCGCGGAGCACGTCGCAGAAGAGGTCGCGCTTGCGCCGGTAGGTCTGCCGGAGCCCCTCGTAGTACGCGTCAGGCAGGGTCTCGATGCCGACGGCGACCGCCCGCTGCAGCGGGGCGGGAGCGCAGTTGTAGTAGAGGTCGTTGACCAGTCCGATCGGCCGCGAGAGGGCTTCGGGCGCTGCAGCGTAGCCAATCCTCCAGCCGGTGATGCTGAAGGTCTTGGAATAGCTCCCGATGGTGACGGTGCGGTCGCGCATCCCTGGCAGCGTCGCGATGCTGACGTGCGGTGCGTCGAAGACGAGGTGCTCGTAGACCTCGTCGGTGAGGCAGATCAACCCGCGCGCGTGGCACAGGTCGGCGATCAGGCTGAGCTCGTCGGTCGAGAAGACCTTGCCGCTCGGGTTGGTGGGCGTGTTGACCAGGATCGCCCGGGTGCGGGGCGTCACGCGCCGTTCGAGCGCCTCGAGGGTGAAGGCGAAGTCGGGTGGGGCGAGAGGCACCGGGATCGGCGTCAACCCTGCCACGAGGGCGGTGTTCCAGTGGTATCCGTAGAAGGGCTCGAAGATGAGAATCTCGTCTCCGGCGTTGAAGAGCGCTGTGAGCGCGCAGGCGTACGCACCCGATGCGCCCAGCGTGACGCAGATCTCGCCATCGGCCCGGAAGTCGAGCCCGTTGAAGGCCTTGAACTTGTGCTGCAGCGCCAGCCGGAGGCGCTCCTCCCCGTCGAAGCGGGTGTACTGCGAGATGTCACCTTCAATGGCCTGCCTGGCGGCCTCCTTGAGAAGGGCCTCTGGCGGGACATCGCAGATTCCCTGACCCATGTTGATGCCGCCAACGGCGACACAGGCTCTCGTCATGGCCCGGATCTCGGACTGGGCGAGACCCTCGACGCGGCGGGAGACGGTCAGGGCGGCACGATTCGGTGTTGCGTCCATGGGGCTGCGCTTCGTTCGGGGGTGCGGTCGCCGATAGCGGCGCCCGCGGGGTTTCTCCAGCGTGCCTGCGCAGCCCGTCTGGTCGGAATGAGGTCGCTGCTGCCGAGGTTTGGGGCCCTTGTCGCACTGCTGCTTCGGGCGTAGTCAGCGCAGGACGGAGGAACGCATGGATCCACGAATTGCGGCGCTCATCGAAGCCGGACGGGTGATGGAGTCGCGAGGTTGGGTCCCGGCGACGAGCGGCAACCTGAGCGTCAGGCTCGGCGAGACTCCGTTCGTGTATGCGATGAGCGCGTCGGGCGGGGCGAAGGGGCGCCTGACCGGCGAGGACTTCATCGAGTTCGCCCCGGGCATGAGGAGGATCGACGGGGCGTCGGCGCCGCGCTCCTCGGCGGAGACCGAGGTGCACGATCTGCTGTATGCCTCGCTGTCGCCGGGCTGTGTGCTCCACGGGCATCCGTTTCACGCAACGCTGGTGTCGCGTCGCCGACTCGAGGCGGGTTTCGTCAGGTTCGAGGGGTGGGAGCTCATCAAGGCGCTCGGGTTCTGGGGTGAGCGTGACGTGGTCTCGGTCCCGGTTGTGGCGAACCACGCAGCGATCCCAGCGCTAGCGAGGGCTGTGGCCGAGGCAGCGACGGCTCAGGTCCCGGCGGTGATGGTGGCCGGCCACGGGGTGTATGCGTGGGGAGCCTCCGTGCCCGATGCCCTGAGGCACCTTGAGGCGATCGAGGTGTTGAGCGCGCTGGTGTGGGAGGAGTTCCGCGTGACGGGGCAGTGGCCGTGAGTCCCGAAGTGCGCGGCGTTTCGCCGCTGCGCGCCGGCGCCGGGATCCTCCTCTCGATCGCCGGCATGGCGGTGTGCTGGTACCTGCTCGGGGTGCACATCGAGGTGCGGCAGGGTGCGGGCGCACAGGGGCTCTGCAACGTATCGGAGACGGTGCAGTGTGCATCGGCGGCGACGTCGGCCTACGCGTCGATCGGCGGATTCCCGGTCGCAGCGCTCGGCATCGGCTTCTACAGCGCGGTTGCGGCGGGGTGGCTGCTTGCCGGGTGGGGGCCCGCGCGGTGGAGGGTGGACGCGCTCCGGGGTGTGCGTGTGGCCTCGGTGTTTGGGGTTGCCTATTCGCTCTTCCTGGCGGGGGTGAGCGTGTTCGTGCTCCGGACGCTCTGCCCCGGGTGCGTGCTGCTCTACGTGGTCAACGGCTGCTTCGCGGCGCTCGCGCTCACGCGAGGGCGAGCGGCTGAGCCGGTCCGTGGAGGCTGGCCGCGGACGCTGCTCTCCATCCCGTGGCTGCTGGCGGTGCTCAGCGGAACGTCGTCGCTCGTGGTGACACAGTGGGCCTCCCGGCACTGGACAGGCTCGTTTGCCTACGTACCGCCCGCGGAGCCGACAGGGGAGACGCATCGGCCCGCATCCGCCCTGGTGGCGGCCCCGGCGATCGGTCCCGAAGACGCGCCGGTCCGGCTGGTGCTGTTCACGGACTTCCAGTGTCCGTTCTGCCGAGGATTCGAGGAGACGCTCGAACGGGCGGTTGCGCTCTGGGGTGAACGGTTGCGGATTGAGGTGAGGCAGTTCCCGCTTCCGTTCCATGAGCATGCGCTCGGCGCTGCGAAGGCGGCGGTGTGTGCCGACGAGCAGGGCAGGTACTGGCCGCTTCACAGGCTGATGTTTGCCAACCAAGGCAAGCTCGACGCTGCGGGGCTTGCGGAGCTCGCGAGGCAGGCCGGTGTGGACCTGCCGGCGTGGAGGTCATGCATCGCCTCCTCGCGGGCCGGGATGCGAGTCGAGGCCGATGTGACCTGGGCCGACGCCAACCTGATCCATGGCACGCCGTCGTTCACGCTCGGGGGCCGTGTGTACCAGGG
This sequence comes from Bradymonadia bacterium, assembly GCA_044376025.1. Classification (GTDB taxonomy): domain Bacteria; phylum Myxococcota_A; class Bradymonadia; order REDH01; family REDH01; genus JBILLP01. The sequence goes on along the minus strand of JBILLP010000106.1, from coordinate 1,124 downwards.
AGCGCTGGAGCTTGAGCAGTTGAACGAGCTGATCGCCTCTGAGCTCGGCCGTTCCGGAAGGCGCAGCAGCCCGTAAGGTCCAGGCGGACGAGCAAAAAGCGAAACGGCGCGCCCGAGGAGGCGCGCCGTTGCGGGGCGTTCCGTTCGCGAGGTGCTTACGGATTCGTCGGGGCGGTCGCGGGGGCGCCCGGTGCTGCCGGGGCGGCGGGGGCAGCGGGGGCGGCCGGCGCGGCAGCGCCCGAGCCCATCGACGGGGCGGCGGCGGCGGCAGCGCCCGAGCCCATCGACGGGGCGGCGGCGGCCGGGGCCTCCGCAGGCTTGGCCTCGCCAGTCGCCTCGGCGGCGGCGGGAGCAGCTCCCGTGCCCTCAGCGCCCGTGCCCTCAGCGGCGCCCGTGCCCTCGGCCGGCGCGGCCGGCTCGGACTTGGGGCAACCAGCCAGGAGCGCGGAGGTACCCAGCGCGGCAGCGGCAAGCGAAATGCGAAGAAGTGCGTTCATCTCTTTACCTCTATGTTGGGGTCAAGCCCAGCTCACGCATCAGACATCCGGCTCCCTGCCGAACTCCTGTGAACCATGTTCGGGCGGCCAATACGGTAGCTGGATCGCGTGTGCAAGAAATTTGTTGCGCACCGCGTCAATCAGGCGGTCAGCAGGGAGAGCCACTCACTTGCGAACCGGCGAAGCCGCCACTCCCGGACATCCTCGACCGACGCCATAGTCGTGTATGTGACGTCCGCGAGCCTGGCAAGGTCGGTGAGGATGGCGCGGGGCGCGAGGAATCCCGGCTCGATGCCGGTGGCGGCGCACTGCACCTCCCGCCACCGGCTGAGTGCCTGGAGCCTTCGGTCCTGCTCGGTGCGCCCGGCGCCACCACGGCGCGCGGGGGCCTTGATCGCCGGCGGGGCCGGCGGCGGAGAGGCCAGCAGGCTGCGCAGCCGGTCGCGCTCGCCCTCGAGAATCGCACCGTCGACCCCGATCGAGCGGTCCCTCGTGAGACCTGCCGGGCCCCGCTCCGCGAGGCGAAGCAGCGCCCAGGGCGGAAGCACCTTGGTGGGGTGGAGGTCGTGGCGGGACCCGACCTCGTCGCGCCAGGCCCAGAGCGCCGCAGCCCGGTCGAACCCCAGC
>JBILLP010000574.1:0-2640 GCA_044376025.1 Bradymonadia bacterium | reverse complement strand
ACGTCGAACGACATCCGCAACGTCTGGTTCCTGAGCGGCGATTTCCACATCGGCATGGTCACCCGGGTGAACAACTCAGGGCCGGCCCGCCGCATCCACGAGATCGCCGTCGGCCCGGGCGACAACAGCAACCCCGCCGCGTCGCTCCTCGACACGCTCGAGCGCTTCAGCGGTACCGACCAGCTCATCTGGAACACGACGAGCTTCCAGTCGTCGGTGCAGACCATCCTCACCTTCGACCCAGGTCGCAACCAGGTTCGCATTGAGTTCCGTGAGCCCGATGGCGATCCGATCTACGACGTCTGGCTCTCAGAGGGCAGCTGACGCAGCCTGTGCCCATGCGGCGATGGCAGGGGCCGGCCGGTTGCCCTGTCGTCTGGCGCCTGCCAGATGCTCCTGAGGCCCGTCACTGCCCGGGCCCCCTGCCTCCCTATCGGACTGCCAAGGGCCTGACCCCCTCGGCTCAGGGCTGACGAGCCGGAGGCGAGGCTGCCTCGAGCGCCTCCGTGTAGGGCCTTGCGCGGCGCTCCGCGAAACCGTCCACCAGCAGCCCGACCCCCGAGAAGAAGACCAACGCGATGCCCAGGCCCTGCGTGAAGTCACCGCGGGTCCCAAAGCGAAGCGCCAGACCCACGATGCCGAAGGCGGCCCACACCACGAGGTAGACCGGCCAGGCGCGGTTGACCTTCTCCATGCGCGCGAGCTCGACCTGCGCCGCAGGCTCGGGCGCCGTCTCGAACGACGCGTGCAGCGCCGCGGCCTGCGATGGCGTACGAAAGCCGACCGTCCCGCCGACGACGCTCATGACGAGGCCCATCACCAAGAAGGGAATTGCGACGCCTCTCGCGAACCCGCCCTGGTTGTCACTCACGAGCCAGCCACCAAACACGAGGCTCAGCAGGCCAATGGGCAGGATGAAGACAAGCGCCTCGGTCTTCTCGCCTTCGAAGTAGCTTGTCATGGTTTCGAGCAGGTTCATGGTCGCTCATGGGGGTTGTGGGGCACGCCGCCCGGAGCCGCGTGCGCGATGCACGCCAGCCGGCGCTTCTTCTTCGCGTCGCACCTCGACGCCGCCGTTGTCCAGTGTGGCGAGGTAGTTCCCCTTGCCCGGGATCACATGCCGCACCCCGCCGCGCGGGTCGTCCATGTCGCCGTCGAACCGCGGGATGACGTGCACGTGCAGGTGCCACACCGTCTGCCCCGCCGCGCGCCCCGCGTTGAACCCGACGTTGTAGCCGGCAGGTGAGAGCTCCGCATCGAGCTGGCGCTTCACCTCGTCGACGAGGTCGAGCAGCGCGTGCTGCTCCTCGCGCGTCGCCTCGAACCAGGTCGCCACCTGCCGGTGCGGCACCACGAGGGTATGGCCCGGGCTCACCGGGTAGCGGTCGCGGATCGCAAATCCGAGCGCGTTGCAGGCGACCCACGCCGAGCGCGGAAGCTGCAGGAAGGGGCTTTCGGCCATGGTGCGCGGTTCTGGCGCGGTTCGTGCTACCACGCAAGGGCACCGCATCGCCGCAACGAGGCGCGCGGCCGGTTGCCTCCGGCTCCTGTCTCGCTAGGAGCACACCATGCCCAAGAAACCTGCTGTGCATGCTACGCCCGCCACGCCCACCGAGATTCCAGCCGGTCTCGAGGTCCTGCTCACCGTCGCACGTCGCGGGAGCGCCACGCAGGCGGCCCGCGACCTCCAGACCACGCCCGCACGCGTGCTTCGGCGCCTGTCCGCCCTCGAGGAGTCGCTCGGGACACCCCTCTTCGACCGGACCCACGGCGGACTCGTGCCGGCCCCGGCGCTCGAACTCGTGCTGCCCTGGGCAGAGCAGGCGGCCGGTGCGATCGCCCAGATGCGAAGCGAGCTCGCCGGGCTTGAACGTGCGCCCGTCGGCAATGTGCACATCGCGCTCCCCACCGGGCTACCCGCCTTTCTCGTCACCCGGGGGCTCGACGCCTTTCTTGAGCGCCACCCGGGCCTCACGCTCGAGTTTGAGCCGGCGACTGCCGTTGTCGACCTCACCCGCAGGGAGGCCGATGTCGCCATCCGCAGTGTGCGCCCTACCACCGGTGACCTCGTCGTGCAGCGGCTGACCACCTTCAGCCTATGCGTCATGGCCACCCCCGCCCTCGCCGCCCAGGCCGCAGAAGCCGGCATCGAGACGCTGCCTTGGCTGGGATTCAACGAAGCGCTGTCCACCACGCCCGAGTCGATCTGGCTGGCTGAGCATGTGCCGCAGGCGCGTGTCGTGTTGCGCGCATCGAACCTTCAACCGCTGCTGAACGCCGCCCAGGCAGGCATCGGGGCGCTTGTCGTCCCCGGGGCGCTTGGCCGCCACGCAGGCCTCGTCGAGATTCCGGCGCCGGGAGAGCTTCCGTCCGGCGTCCTATGGCTGGTGGCACATCGCGCGCTACGTCCGGTCCCGCGCGTCGACGCCGTGTGGACATGGCTTCTCGAGGCATTCCGCCCGTAGCCAATCTCGTCCCGCTCTGGCTGAGCCATCGCGCAACCCCGGGCACCACCGGGCTCCGCCGCCGCCTCCGCGGCAGACCCGGGTGCAGCACGGCTGCGACCGTTTCGTGCCCCGTCGGCCGATGATCAGGCAAACTCCTCCGCCACGAGACGCTCGATCAGGCCGCGGAGCCGAT
>JBILLP010000573.1:0-2641 GCA_044376025.1 Bradymonadia bacterium | reverse complement strand
CTGCCCTGCAAGGTCGTCGGCGTGCTCAAGCCCAAGGGCCAGTCGAACTTCGGGCAGGACAACGACGACGTCGTGGTCATGCCGCTGTCGACCTTTCGGCGGGGACTCTACCGGCTCCCCGACGGCCAGGTGAACAACGTGATGGTCTCTGCCGCGGGCCCGAACGTCGTCAAGCGGACGCAGGCGAGCATCGAGTCGCTGCTCGACCAGCGGCACCGGCGCCTGCCCGGGGCCGACGCGGAGTACTCGGTGCGGAACATGGCGGAGATGATGAACGCCATGAACGCCCAGACGCAGATCATCTCGGTGCTGCTGCTGGTCACCGCCTCGATCTCACTGCTCGTCGGCGGCATCGGCGTCATGAACATCATGCTCGTGTCGGTCACCGAGCGGACCCGCGAGATTGGTATCCGCCTGGCGATCGGGGCCCGTGCGCGTGACATCCTTTCGCAGTTCCTCATCGAGGCGATCGCGCTCGCCGCGATTGGGGGCGCGCTCGGCATCGGGCTCGGAGTCCAGATCAGCCGTCTGCTCGGCAAGGCGACCCAGTTCAGCGTGGCGTTCGACCCCAACGTGATGCTGGTCGCGCTGGCCGTCTCGTGCGGCATCGGCGTCACCTTCGGCTTCTTCCCGGCACGGCGCGCCGCGCGCCTCGACCCAATCGTTGCACTGCGTCACGAATGAATACCCCGTACTCACAGCCTCGGTCGCGCCAGACCCAGTCGCACGCCCCCGCACTCTTGCTGCGGGTGTTCTCGGTATCGCTGCTGGCAGCCGCCGTGGCCTCGCCGGGCACCGCGACCGCGCAGGCGGCGGCAGAGGCCGTTGCCGGCCCCATGTCCCTGACGCTGCCTGGCGCGCTCCGGCTTGCCCGCGCGCAGGCGCCTGCCGTGCTCGCGGCGGCGGCTCAGGTCTCGGTCGCGGAGCAGCGGGTGGGGAGCGCTGAGGCCTCGCTGCGGCCTTCGCTAAGCGGCGCGGTCGGGCTGGCCGGCCAGGGGCAGATGACCCAGTTCGTCGGGGACACCTCTGCGGTGTGCGGTCCGCTTGCCGCCGGCCAGTGCGACACGACCCGCAACAACGGCAGCGTGTTCGCAGACGCGACGCTGACGGGGCGATGGACACTGTTCGACTTCGGGCGTTCTGCGGCCGCCGTCCAGGCCGCGGAGCGCGGGGTCGACGGCGCGAGGCAGGACCAGGCCTCGATCGAGCGCACCGCCCAGGCCGCCGCGGCCAACGCCTACTTTGCCGTCCTCGCCGACCAGGCGGCCGTCGAGGTCGCGCGCCTGACGGTTGCCCAGCGCGAGCGCCAGCTCGGAATCGCCCGCGCGCGAGTCGCCGCCCAGGTCGCGGCGCCGATCGAGGTCTCGCGGGCCGAGCTCTCGCTTCAGTCGGCGCGGGCCGACGTCGAGCGCGTCGAGTGGGCACTCCAGCGCGACGTCGCCGCGCTTGCGTCGGCGCTCGGGCTCTCACCGACGACCAGCCTCGTGCTGGCGCCGGCGTCGGCACCCACCCCGGCAGATGAGCCCGGCGAGGCGGCGCGCCGCGCGGTCGAGACGCGTCCTGAGCTGCGCGCCGCCCGGGAGCGCGTCGCCGCCGCGGAGTCGCAGATCGCCGTGTCGGCAGCCGGCTGGCGCCCCTCGCTCGGAGCAACCGCCTCGGTCGGCGCTCGGCTCACCCGCACGGATGACCCGACCAACAGTGTCGCAGAGAACACCAGCGCGGCGCTCACGCTGACGCTGCCCTTCCTCGACCCGACGGTCGCCGCCTCGGTCCGGACCGCCCAGGCGGCTGCGCTCGCGGCGCGGGCTTCGGCCGATCAGCTCGAGCAGGCGATCCGCGCTGAGGCCGTTGACCTCTCGCTCGCGCTCCAGTCGGCTCGGGCCTCTCTGCAGCAGATCGAGCAGGCGGCCGCGCTGGCCGCCGCCAACCTCGCCCAGGCAGAGGGTCGCTACCGCGCCGGAGCAGCAGGCCTGCTCGAGCTCGTCGATGCGCAGGTCCTCGATGTGCAGGCGCGGTCTTCGCTCGTGGCGCAGCGGTATGGCGTGGCGAGGGCGGCGATCCAGCTCGTCGCCGCGACCGGCCAGTGGGATTCACTCCTCCCGTGAAGCGGCCTCGAGGTCAGGGCTCGTCGCCGTGCCCCGAGACGAACCGGACCTCCTCTCGCGCGACCTCGTAACGGATCTGCGCCAGCGCGGCGTTGATGCGCGCGTTGACCAGCTGCGTCTGGGCGTCGAGCACCTCGAGGCTCGTCGCCCGCCCGACCTCGTAGGCGACGTGGCGGAGCCGGTAGGCCTCCTCCTGCGCGGCGAGGATGGTCTGGAGCTGCCGCAGCGTCTCGACGGACTCGGTCCAGCGTGCCTGCGCGGCGACCACCGCGCTCCGGATGTCGTCGGCCGTGCTCGACCGCTGCGCCCTGATGGCGGAGAGCTGGGCGAGGGCGCGCTGGCGCTGCGGGTCGGCGGCGAGGGCGGCGTTCGGTGACCATGTGACCTGCAGGCCGAGGCTCCAGCTTGCGTTGAACTCATCCTGCTGGGGCTGGTACCGCTGGTTCGGGTTGGCATACTGCAGGTCGCCGATCGCATCGAGCCGCGGAAAGAGCCCCGCCCTGGTCTGGTCGGCGGCAGCCGCCTGGACACGCTCG
>JBILLP010000105.1:0-8597 GCA_044376025.1 Bradymonadia bacterium | reverse complement strand
CCGGCGTTCGTCGATGACTGCGGCGTCTGCACCGGCGGCGACACAGGGCTGACCCCCAACGCCGACAAGGACTGCGCCGGGGTCTGCTCCGGCGACGCCTACTACGACATCTGCGGCCTCTGCGTCGGCGGGACCACGGGGAGAGAGCCCTCCCCGGTTGGCTCGGACTGCGTCCCGCAGCCCGACCTGTGGGTGGTGGAGTCTGAGCTGAAGAGCAACGTCTACATCCAGTACCTCGACGCGTCGTCGGCCTACAACCAGTGCTTCGTCGCCGAGGGCTGCCTCGCTGACATCGGCGACCGGACGACGCACAAGCTGCTGCGCTTCTCGACCATGATCGCCAACACGGGCACGGCCGACTTCTACCTCGGCTCCCCCCCGGCCAGCCCCCCGGCGCCCGACGGCTCGCGCTGGACATGGGGTAGCTGCCACGGTCACTGGCACTTCGGCGGATACGCCTACTACGAGCTCACCGACCCCGAGACGGGCAGCCAGGTGGTCGAGGGCAACAAGAACGGCTTCTGCGTGCTCGATCTCCGCATCTTCGACCGGACGATCGCGGAGCGGGACTTCGGCACCTACACCTGCTCGAACCAGGGCATCTCGGTCGGGTGGGCGGACATCTACAGCGCGGGCCTCGACTGCCAGTGGATCGACGTGACCGACGTGCCGGACGGCGTCTACGAGGTGCGGGTCACGACCAACCCGGACTGCTCGCTCGCGGAGCTGAACTGCGACAACAACACCGGCAAGATGCGCGTCCGCATCGCCGGCGACTCGGTGAGCGTGCTGCCGTAGCCGAGCGTCACCCTACCCCGGCAGGCCGGGCGACGCGCAGGCAGAAGGCGATGAGGGTTGCCGACGCGCGAGGTCGCCCGCGCGAGAGGCGTCAGGCCTCGTAGGCCGAGGGTGGCGCGCAGGTGCAGACGAGGTTTCGGTCACCCCAGGCGTTGTCGATGCGCGCGACCGACGGCCAGAACTTGCGGTCGCGCGTGTGCGCGGTCGGGAAGGCGGCGACGTCGCGGCCGTAGGGACGGTCCCATGAGGCTGAGGTCACGGCCTCCGCGGTGTGGGGCGCGAGCTTCAGCGGGTTGATGTCGCGCGGCCACTCGCCCTGCTCGACACGGCGGATCTCGTCGCGGATGAGGAGCATCGCCTCGCAGAACCGGTCGAGCTCGCCCTTCGCCTCGGACTCGGTGGGCTCGATCATGAGCGTGCCGGGAACGGGGAAGGACATGGTCGGGGCGTGGAAGCCGTAGTCCATGAGGCGCTTGGCGATATCTTCTGTCTCGATGCCGGCGCTGGCCTTGAAGCCACGGATGTCGAGGATCAGTTCGTGCGCCACGCGCCCCGTCTCGCCGGTGTAGAGAATCGGGTAGGCGTCGGCGAGCCGCGAGGCGATGTAGTTGGCGTTGAGGATTGCGACCTGGGTGGCACGGCGCAGGCCATCGGGTCCCATCGCGCGGATGTAGACCCAGGGGATCGGAAGGATGCTCGCGCTTCCGTAGGGGGCGGCGGAGACGGGACCGATCGCCCTGTCGTCGCCGCGGTGACCGAGGGGATGCCCCGGCAGGAAGGGAGCCAGGTGGGCTGCCACGCAGATCGGGCCCATGCCGGGGCCTCCGCCACCGTGCGGGATGCAGAAGGTCTTGTGCAGGTTGATGTGGCAGACGTCGGCGCCGATGTCGCCGGGGCGACAGACACCGACCTGGGCGTTGAGGTTGGCGCCGTCCATGTACACCTGCCCGCCGGCGTCGTGGATGATGGAGCAGACCTCCTTGACCGCAGGCTCGAAGACGCCGTGGGTCGATGGGTAGGTGATCATCAGCGCGGCGAGCTCGCCCGCGTGGGCGGCCGCCTTGGCCCGGAGGTCGGCGAGGTCGACGTTGCCGCGGCTGTCGCAGGCGACGGTGACGACCCTGAAGCCGGCGATCACGGCTGAGGCCGGGTTGGTACCGTGTGCGGAGACGGGGATGAGGCAGACCTTTCGATGGGCGTCGCCCCTCGACTCGTGGAAGGCCCGGATGACGAGCAGCCCGGCATATTCGCCCTGTGAGCCGGCATTCGGCTGCAGCGACGTCGCTGCGAAGCCGGTGATCTCGGCAAGCCAGGCCTCAAGCTGCTGCAGCATCGCGCGGTAGCCGTGCACCTGGTCGGCCGGCGCGAAGGGGTGGATCGACGACCACTCCGGCCAGGAGACGGGGAACATCTCGACGGAGGCGTTCAGCTTCATCGTGCAGGATCCGAGCGGGATCATCGACGAGGTCAGCGAGAGGTCGCGGGCCTCGAGCGAGCGCACGTAGCGGAGCATCTCGTGCTCGGCGTGGTATCGACGAAAGACCTCATGCGGCAGCAGCGCCGCGGTGCGGGCGAGTGCGGCGTCCCAGCGGTCCTCCGCGTGCAGGGCGGCCTCTGCGGCACCCTCTGCGCGACCGTCGGAGAGGGCTGCGGCGAGTCGGGTCACCTCGTCGAGCGTGGACCGTTCGTCGAGGGTGATGCCGATACCGTCCTCGAAGTGGCGCACGTTGAAGCCGGCGACCTCGAGCCGCTGGAGCGCGGGTCCGAGGGCGTCCGGCAGGAGGCGAATCCGGAGTGTGTCGAAGCGCGCCCCGGCATCGACCGCGACGCCTGCCCCCCGGAGCGCGGCCGCAAGCACGGCGGTCAGCCCGCGCACCCGGGTGGCGATGCGCCGCAGGCCGTCGGGGCCGTGATAGACCGCGTACATGCTCGCCATCACGGCGAGCAGCACCTGTGCGGTGCAGATGTTGCTGGTCGCCTTGTCGCGGCGGATGTGCTGTTCGCGGGTCTGCAGGGCGAGCCGGTAGGCGGGCCGGCCTGCGGCATCGCGCGAGACGCCGACGAGCCGTCCGGGCATGACGCGCTTGAGCTCGTCGCGGCAGGCGACGAAGGCGGCGTGGGGCCCGCCGAAGCCGAGCGGCACACCGAACCGCTGCATCGAGCCGACAGCGATATCGGCCCCCACCTGGCCCGGTGACTGCATCAGCACGAGCGCGAGGGGATCGGCGGCGACGATGACGGTGGCTCCCTTGGCCTTGAGCGCGGCCACGATGCCAGAGAGATCGCGGACGATCCCGTCGCTGCCGGGGTTCTGCAGGAGCACGCCGAAGACGCCGTCGGTCTGGGTCATCCACTCGTTCGGCTGCTCGACGACCTCGATGCCGAGCGCGACGGCGCGGGTCCTGACAACGGCGATGGTCTGCGGGTGACAGTCGGTCGAGACGACGAAGCGGTTCGACGCACCTCGGGCGTTCGACCACGCCATGTACATCGCTTCGGCCGCGGCGGTGCCCTCGTCGAGCAGCGAGGCGTTCGACACCGGGAGCCCGGTGAGGTCGCACACGAGCGTCTGGAAGTTGAGCAGCGCCTCTAGGCGCCCCTGGGCGATCTCTGCCTGGTAGGGCGTGTACTGGGTGTACCAGCCGGGATTCTCGAGGATGTTCCGCTGGATGACACCGGGCACGATGCAGTCGGCGTACCCCAAACCGATCAGCGACCGCATGACGCGGTTCCGCGACGCGAGCTCCCGGAGCGCGGCGAGTGTCATGGACTCGGAGAGGGCCGCCGGCAGTGCGAGCCTCGCATCGAAGCGGATCGACGAGGGCACGGTCTGCTCGGTGAGCTCGTCGAGCGATCCGGCGCCCACGGCGCGGAGCATCGCCTCGACCTCGGCGGGGCGGGGACCGATGTGGCGGGGTTCGAGGAGATCCCCGGGCTGCAGCGTTGAGGTCTCGATGGCCATTTCGCTCACGGTGGTCGGAACGGGGCGCCCCAGGGGGCCGCTCGGGCGCGCGAGGCGCGCTGGGGTTACCAGAGGCGGCCCGCACATGGAATGCTGAGCAACGGTCGGTGGTGCGGCAGGGGCGCTGAATCCGGTCACCGGAGTCTGGCGATCGGAGGCCCGCTCTGGCAGGCAGCGCTCTCGGATTGACGAACCCCGGCCGGAGTCCCGTGAGGCACGAAGCTCCCCCGTCCTATGACCCGCGCGACGCAGCCCAGCGGGCCAACCCGTGGGCCCTGTATGCTGCGTGGCGCCAACACCAGCCCGTTGCGTGGGTCGACGCGATCGGCGGCTGGATGCTGACCCGGTTCGATGACTGTCAGCAGGCGTTGTCGGATCCTCGGCTGAGCAACGCCCGGATCGCCAGCTACGACGCCCATCTGCGGTCGCGGGGAGAGCAGACCGGGGTGCTGGCCGCGTCGCTGCAGCAGTGGGCGGTCTTCAACGATCCGCCGCGGCACACCGAACTGCGGCTGATGGTGGCCAAGGCGTTCGGTGCGCGCTCGATGGAGCGACTACGGCCGCAGGTCGGGGCGATTGTCGAGTCGCTGATCGATGGGTTCATCGAACGGGGCGAGGCCGACCTGGTGCAGGACTTCGCGGTGCCGCTGCCGACCCGCGTGATCGCGCACCTGCTGGGGGTGCCGCCCGAGGACGCCCCGCTGCTCAAGCAATGGTCTGACGAGCTGGCGACGTTCGTGGGCACCTCGTTGACGGTGGCCGACCGACGTGAGCGGGCGACCGCGGCGGTGCAGGAGTTTCGACGCTACTTCGCGCCGCTCGTTGCGCGGTACCGCGCAGAGCCCGCGGACAACCTGGTGTCGGTGGTGGGGCAGGCGACGATCGAGGGGCGCGAGGTCAGCGAGGTCGAGGTGGCCGACATTGCGCTGAGCATCCTGTTTGCGGGGCACGAGACGACGACGCACCTGATCGCCAACGGGATTCGGCAGCTCGTGGCGCACGAGGGTTCGGTCGAGGCGGTGGCGACGGGCCAGGTCGCTGCCGAGGTCGCCGTCGAGGAGCTGCTCCGGTTCGATGGCCCGGTGAACGGGGTCGCCCGGCTGGTGCGGGAGCGGTACGAGCTGCGCGGGGCTGTGCTCGAGCCGGGCCAGCGGCTGTTCTGCATGCTCGGGGCGGCGAACCGGGATCCGGAGCGCTTCGACGAGCCCGACACGTTCAGGCTTGCCCGGGGCGACACGCGGCACCTGGCCTTTGGGCATGGGCCGCACTTCTGCCTCGGCGCGCTGCTGGCCCGCACCGAGGCTCGGCTGGCGATCCCCGCGCTGTGTCGCAGGCTCACCGGGCTGCGTGTCCCGCTCGAGTCGAACGCCTGGGTTGACTCGCTGGTGCTCCGGGGCATGTCGACCCTGCCGGCAACCTTCGAGCCGGGCCCCCGCCACAGAGGTGACGCATGACCGAGCCGCCGCCCCCCGGAGCCGACCGGGCCGTCGCATCGCCCTACCTCGAGCGGCTCGCACGCATCTGCTTCTGGGTGCTCGCGGCCTACCTTGGCGTTCGTCTGCTCTCGCTCGTCTTCGACGTGCTTGCCCCCGTGCTCGAGGCGATGCTGCTGGCCTTCTTCATGGAGCCGCTCGTCGCGTCGCTGGAGCGGCGCGGCGTGCGCCGCAGCCTGGCGATCGTGGCGGTGGGGAGCGCGTTCGCGGTCGTGGTCGCGGCGGTGCTGCTCGTGCTGGTGCCATTCTTCATCGGCGAGCTCTCGACGGCGGTGACCGCCTTCCCGACGTGGGCGAACGAGACGTGGGTGCGGCTGACGCAGTTCCTGCAGACGCGGCTGGGGGTCAACCCGGGCGACCTCGCGCCGCAGCTCGCAGGCGTGGCCGGTTCGGTCCAGGAGTGGCTCGTGAGCTCAGGCACGAGCGCGCTGGAGCGAATCGACTCACTGTTGAACCTGATCCTGATCCCCGTGCTCGCCTACTACTTCTCTGCGGACTACGCGCGTCTGGTCCGCGTGCCGCTGCTGCTGGTGCCCGAGCGCCACCACGAGGGGGTGGTGCGCCGGGTGACGGCGATGCGTGACGTGGTGTACGACTGGGCCGGCGGCCAGGTCAGGGTCGGCCTGGTGCTGTCGGTGCTGTACACGATCGGGCTCTGGCTCTCGGGCGTCCGCTTCGCGCCCATGATCGGGTTCGTGTCGGGCATGGGCAACATGGTGCCCTACGTCGGGACCGCGATCGGCATGCTGATCTCGCTGCTCATCGTCGCGGTGGACGGCGGCGGGCTGTCGGGGATGGTCGCGGTCGTCGTGACCTTCTCCGTCGTGCAGCTGCTCGAGGGTTACGTGATCACGCCCTACATCATCGGCGAGCGCGTGGGGCTGAGCCCGTTGGCGCTGATCGTCGTGCTGATCGTGGGCGGCACGATGTTCGGGTTCTTCGGGATGCTGCTGGCCATCCCCGTCGCGGCAGCGGGTACGGTGCTCGGGCGCGAGGCGCTCGAGCGCTACCAGCGCTCGGACTTCTACCGGAGGCAGGCCTCCGGCCCGGAGGACCCGGGTTCGGGGACGGTCAGTTGAACGAGGCCGTGAAGACGGTGTCCATGCCGTAGCTGGTCCAGTCCTGCCCGGTGGCCCCGAACACGTGCGCGCCAAGGCCGATGGCCCACTCGTCGGTCACCCACCACTCGTAGCCAGCACCAACCCTGAGACCGAGCCCGAAGTCGGAGTCGCTGCCGGTGTCGGGGTAGTTGCAGGCGTCGCCCGCAGGGCAATCCAACGAGTCGGCGACGCTGGTCGAGAGCGTCGTGACATGGGGCCCGATGCCGCCGGAGAACCAGGCGTTCGAGGGGGTGTAGTAGGTCAGGCCGAAGCCGATGCTGGTGACCGTGAGCGTGTAGTCGACGCCGCTGAGTGACGCCGTGGCGTCGTCGACCTCATACTTGACCTCGGGAGCGCTCGAGACGGTGAACATGCCGTGGAGCACGAGTCCTTCGGCCACGGTGCCACCGACCGAGAGGCCGAGGGTGTAGTCGAGTCCGGTCGCGGTGACGTTGTCGCGGTAGGCACTCAGGTAGCCGAACCCGAGCTCCGGCCGCAGGAAGAAGCCCCGGTCGTGCCGCATCGCGCCGGAGTGGCGACCGAGCGAGAAGCTGGGCGTCGACGCGGTGGGCCGCTCCGCAGCGGGCGGGAAGTAGTCCGCGTGCGCGGGCGCCGCGGCGAAGAGGATGGGAAGCGCGGCAATCGTGGCAACCGTGGCGAACGATCTCATGATGGCTCCATCTGACCTGGTCACGGCGAAAGTGCCGTGTCACGCTGACGACGCGGTGCGGCAATCATTCGAGGCAGGGATCGCTTGACCCCGCTCGGGGGTTCGTCGCACAATACCCCAGCGCGAACTTTCGCGTAGACGACAATCGGAGAGAGTTCCACATGAGCCTTCGGACCCGCTTCACCTCGACCTTGATCGCCTGCGCCCTCGTCTGCCTTTCCGCCTTCGCCTGGGCCCAGATCGGCCGCGAAACCCCGCGGATCCCGACTCCGAACGCCGAGCAGGTCGCGACGCTGAACCAGGGTGGTTCGGTCGTTGCGACGAGGCGGGCGCAGTTCAACCGCGGCGAGGTCTACGGCTTTGTCGATGCTCCGCCGGACCGCGTCTGGGCCGTCGTGTACGACTACGACAACATGAAGCGCTGGTATCCCGACATGCTGGAGTCGAAGGTGCTCTCGCGGGCGAACGGCGCCGGCCGGGTTCAGGGAGGCATCAAGATGCCGCTCTTCTTCGCCAACAAGAACTACCAGCTCGATGTGCAGTACACCGAGCGTGCGGTTGACGGCGTGCAGGCCCACGTGGCCGAGTTCTCCTACGTCAAGGGCTCGGGCAACATGGAGGACATGTACGGCTACTGGATGGTGTACGAGAATCCCGCGAAGCCGGGCACCTCGGTCGTCAAGTACGTCGTCAACGCCGACCTGGGCGTCTGGCTGCCCGACTTCGTGCTCCGGTGGGCCCAGGGCCGCATGCTGCCGGGTGTGATCACCGGGATCCGCGGTCGCATCCGCTAAGTCACGATGGCGCCGCTCATCGAGCTGCGCGGCGTCGACAAGCGGTTCGGGAGCCTGCACGCCGTCGACAACGTCTCGTTCGAGGTGGCGCCGGGTGAGGTGGTCGGGCTGCTCGGGCCCAACGGGGCCGGCAAGACGACCACGCTTCGCATCATCGCGACGCTGCTTCGACCCGACGGCGGCAGCGTCTCGGTCGCGGGTCACGACACGCGGCTGCATCCGGTCGAGGTTCGCTCGAGCCTCGGCTACCACACAGGTGACACGGGCCTCTACAACCGGCTCACGCCGCGGGAGTTCCTCACCTACTTCGCCACGCTCCACGGGGTACCCTCGCCGGAGCGGGAGCAGCGCGTCGAGCGCATCCTCGATGCGTTCGACATCGCCGGCTTCGCCGACCGCCTCTGCGGCACCCTGTCAACCGGTCAGAAGCAGCGTGTGTCGCTCGGCCGAACCCTCGTCAACGACCCGCCCGTGATCGTGCTCGACGAGCCCACGAGTGGCCTCGACATCCTCTCGAGCCAGTTCATCCTCACCCACCTGCAGCGGCTTGCCGCAGAGGGCCGCGGCATCCTCTTCTCGACGCACATCCTCAGCGAGGTCGAGCTGATCTGCCACCGCGTGGTCTGCATGCACCGGGGCAGGGTCATCCTGACATCGACGGTCGACGGGCTCCGTGACATCTCGGGGGATCGGAACCTGACCCGGGCCTTCTTGGAGGTCGTCCGGCGCGCCGACGCCGAACGTGCGGTGGAGGAGGGCTGATGCGGCCGGCCATCGTCA
>JBILLP010000104.1:0-8631 GCA_044376025.1 Bradymonadia bacterium | reverse complement strand
ATCGAGGTCGAGCAGCTCGCGGTCGTTCATCAGGCGAAAGAGCCCGGCGAGCTCGGGGTGCATGGCGTCGAACATCTCGGTCGCGCGGTCGACCATCCAGGCGCGGTCGCCCTTGGGTGCGGGGTTTCCGCCAAGATCGTGGAGCGGCTCATCCCAGAGGTTGAGCTTCTCGAGCCCGAGCCGCTTCGCCTGCGCGGCGCGGATCTTGGCGGCGAGCGGCACCACATGGTCGCGGACCTGCCGGCGGTAGCGGTCGACGTCGGCCTGGTTGTAGTCGACGCGGCCCATGCGGGCGTAGCCGAGGGGGACATAGTTGTCGTAGCCGAGCTTGCGCGCCATCGAGGTGCGGAGCTTGACGAGCCGGTCGTAGAGGTCGTCGAGGGTCTCGCCGTTCTGCTCGAACCAGCCCCACTGGGCCTCGAGCACGTCGTGGCGGGTCTGCCGGTCGGGGCTGGTCTGGTACTTGCGGACCGACGAGAGGTTGAGCGTCTCGCCGCGGAACGGGAAGCGGGCGCCTCCCGACAGCTCGGTGTACTCCGCCTCGAGCTTCGCCTCGGCGACGAGGTCGTCGGCGATGACGGGTTCGAAGGAGGCGAGGTCGCACTTCCAGAGCGCAAAGAGCTGGGCGCCGAACCGGGCCTCGATCGCCGGCTGGAAGGGCGACTTGAGGAGCCGCCGCTTCATCTCGACCTGGAACTCGATCAGCTTGGGGGTGATCTCGTCGCAGTACTCGCGGGCCCGCTTGTAGTCAGCGTTCTCGGTGTCCTGGTTGAAGCGCAGGTGCACGAGCGAGCGCCAGGTGTCATGCTCGACGCGGAGGCGGTTCCACTCCTCGATGACCGCGATCTGCGCCTCGGCGGAGTCGGCCCGGTCGAGCTTGACGAGCAGGTCGGCATAGGCCGCCTCGACGGCGCCGACGCTCGGTTCGTGGATCTGCATCTCGGACAGGCGGGGGATCTTCATGGCTTCTCTGTGCTCAGGTTGAGGCGACAACGCGGCGCGTGGTGTGCCGAACTCCGCGACGGGCGTCAACGGCAGAGGCCCAGGCGACCGCCGCCGGGTGCAATCGGCTCCGGCGCGACCTGGCCTCCGGCTCCATGGCCATGCTGCGCGAGCTCGCGCGGGTCGCGCTGATCTGCTCCGACAACCTGGCCTTCTCGCTGACATGGGTGAGCTCAAGGGCATGATCGCGTGGGTGTCGAAGCAGGTGTACGAAGAGGTCAACGCGCGGCGGAGGCAGTAGAGCCCGCTGGGGCCGTGACGGCGTGGCTTGGCGGGGGCGTCGTGGCCCGGGCCTTTTGCGCGCGGCCGGGCGCCGCTAGGCGTGACCGGGCCGCAAATGGCGCACCCCCACCCAGGGTGGGGAGAGATTCGCCCGCCTGTTGCCCCGCGTTGCGTTCGAAGAATCTACGCTTCAACCGCCCATCACGTCGCCATGCTCTACACGTCTCGACGGCACATCGCCTCTGCGCTCGTCGCGCTTCCGCTCGCCGCCCTCACCGCCGGCTGCCCCGCCAAGCCCACACAACGCCCACAGCCCGTCGCGCCAGCCACGCCCGAGGCATCCGGAAACCCCGGACCCTCCGCCGCGAAGCCGGCGACCGAGCCCCCGGCACCTCCGCTCCCGCCGCCGCACACCACGCCACCCACCCCGGCGCAGTTTGCCGCGCCCCCGGTCGCCGGCGACTGGACCGGCTACCTCGGCGACACCCGACGCTCCGGCACGCGACAGGTCCCCGCCATCCGCATCCCCCGCATCGCCTGGAGCACACGCGTCGGCATCCAGGGATACGCGAATACACCCTTGGTGACCCCCAGCGCCGTCATCGTCGGCTCCCAGGGTTCGGAGTGGAACAAGCCAGACGCCGATGACGCCGTGCTCGCCCTCGACCCCAAGACCGGCGCCCAGCTCTGGCGTGTGCCCGCCGATTCTGACGTCAACGGCATCGGACTCTACGGCTCCACCGTCATCTTCGGTACCGACAACGGCACCCTCGTCGCCCTCGACGCACAGAACGGCAACACCCGGTGGTCCACACCGACCGGCTGCCCGCTGCGCCACCCGCCCGCCCTCGTCGGCGGGCAGCTCCACCTGCTGCGCGAGTCGGGCCTGGCGTCGGTCTCCGCAGAGACCGGCAAGGGCCCGCAGGAGCTCCCGCCCTGCCGCCGCAGCGACCGTGGCGGGCTGAGCGTCGCCGACGACGTCATCTACGCCAGCGCCAACAACCGACCCCTCGCCGCCTACCGCGACGGGCGAGAGCTCTGGCGCGTCGCGTCGCCCTCGCCCACCCTCACCTCCTTCGTGGCCTGGACCCCGCCCTACGTTGGCGCCGAGCTGCTGCTCCAGTCTGTCCAGCGCTGGACCTTCGACGGCACGCAGGGGGTCGCCACCGAGCCCGCCCTGCTCGCCGTCTGGCGCGACAACGGGCAGGTCGCCTGGGCCGCTCGCGTCAACGCGCCCGACATCGTCGACCCCACCGGCAACCTCCCGGGCGATCCGCACTTCAAGATGCCGCCCTGGGTGGCAGGCGACCGCGCGTTCGTCGCCTCGAACGCCGGCCCGGTCCTCGAGGCCTTCAACCTCGCTGATGGCAGCCGCGCCGGGACCATCAAGCTCCCCGACTGCCGCACGCGCCAGTTCGGAGGCATCGTCGGCACGCCCGACATGGGCTACTTCGCCCGCCACGACGGCGTCGTGTATGGATTCTCCCCCAGCCGGATGGCCATCGAGTGGAGCCTCTCGGTCGGACTCCACGCCGCCGCCGGCGGCCGCTCCACACATTTCGTCGCGCCGGCCGGCTGCAGCCCCGAACCCGCCGACGGCACCGCCCTCTTCGCCCCGCCCGCCCTCGGTGCCGACGGAACCCTCTACGTCGGCTCCGGCGATGGCTGGCTCTACGCCATCACCGACGCCTCCACCGCCGCCTCGCCCCGATGACCCTCGCCACACATCCCTTCTCAGGCCAAGCCGCGCCGGCGCTCGCCTCGCTCACCCGCTCCGCCATCCGCGCACACGGCGTCGACGCGCCGCGCCAGTGGGCACGCAGCCTCGCCGACCAGCTCGCCGCGATTCACCCCGACGCCTTCGCAGAGGCCGGTGAGAGCGACCTCGTGGCCGACCTGCTCGAGGCCCTCGTCGCCGACGTCGGGGTCGACCTCGCGCGCGCCGAACCCGACCACATCGAGGAGGCCCTCGTCGGCGGCATGGCCGTGCCTGCAGAGGCGCTCGGCTTCGACACCGACGAGATCCTCGACCTGGTCGAGCGCGCCGGCCAGGCACTCGCGGCTGCGGGCGTCGCTGCCGCCCCGGACTGGCGCGAGGCACTCGACCACGCGGAGTTCAGGACCCTGCTCGACGCCGCGCTGGCCGCGGCCGGCCGAAACCGGCAGCGCGCCGCCGCCACCCCGGTCGATGACCAGAGCCCGGGGGCCCAGGCGCAGCGCGCCCGGGAGTATGCCGACTTCCTCGAGGCCACCGGACTCTTCGGGCGATCCACGCCGGCGCCGCGCCCGGCGGCCGCGAGCGCCAAGCCCGGGCGCGAGCCCCTGTCGGCCCGCGAGATCGCTGCCCGCAAGGCCTCCCGGGAGCGCGAGCGCGCCGCCCGCAAGAAGAACCGCCGCTGAAGCCGGCCTGCCGGCCCGCGGCGCCTCGCCTCACGCGGGCGGGCGCACCTGGTCGAGCAGACCACTCAGCGCGGGGTCCTCGAGCGTCTCCGTCTCGAGAAGCCCGCGCGAGCTCGACTCCAGAAGGTCGCGGTTCGTGACCAGGATCACCCGGGCGCGCTCGAACGCCTTCTGGACAATCTGCCGGATCGCCTCGTCGATCTCGCGCGCGGTCTCCTCGCTGTATCGCCGCTGCGTCATGCCCATGGCGGCCGGCCCACCGAGGAAGCTTGTCCGCTCCTCGTCGTAGGCGACCGAGCCGAGCTCGGGGTTCATGCCGTAGCGGGTCACCATGCTGCGGGCGATCTCGGTCGCGCGCTGCAGGTCGTCGGCCGCCCCGGTCGAGAGGTGGCCGAAGATGACGTGCTCCGCGGCTCGGCCGCCGAGCAGCACCGCGATCTTGTCGTCGAGCTCCTCCGCGGTCATCAGGTAGCGGTCCTCGGTCGGCCGATGGATCGTGTAGCCAAGCGCGCCGATGCCGCGCGGGATGATCGAGACCTTCTGCGCCCGGTCGGTGCTGCGGACGCCCGCCGCGACGAGCGCGTGGCCCATCTCGTGGTAGGCGACGATCTCCCGCTCGCGGGGATTGAGCAGCCGGTTGCGTCGCTCGAGCCCGGCGACGATGCGCTCGATGGCCTTGGTGAAGTCCGGCTCCGTGATCTCGTCGGCGCCGCGGCGCGTTGCGGTCAGGGCGGCCTCGTTGACAAGGTTGGCGAGGTCAGCGCCGGTGAAGCCGGGGGTCAGCGCCGCGACCGCATCGAGGTTCGTGTTCGGCGCGAGCTTGACCTTGCGGGTGTGCACACGGAGCACGTCGGCTCGTCCGATGCGGTCGGGCCGGTCCACCAGGACCTGCCGGTCGAAGCGGCCGGCTCGGAGCAGCGCCGGATCGAGGATCTCGGGCCGGTTCGTCGCGCCGAGCAGCACGATGCCCGCGCTGGGGTCGAAGCCATCGAGCTCGACGAGGAGCTGGTTGAGCGTCTGCTCCTTCTCATCGTGGCCGCCGAACCCCGACCCGTTTGCGCGCGCCCGGCCGAGCGCGTCGAGTTCGTCGATGAAGATGATGCAGGGCGCCTTCTGCCGCGCCTGCTCAAAGAGGTCGCGGACCCGGGCGGCCCCGACGCCGACGAACATCTCGACAAACTCCGACCCGCTGATCGAGAAGAAGGAGACCCCCGCCTCACCCGCCACCGCCTTCGCCAGCAGTGTCTTGCCTGTCCCCGGCGGCCCGACCAGCAGCACACCCTTGGGCATGCGCGCACCGAGCCTGCCGTAGCGGCTCGGATCCTTGAGGAACTCGACCACCTCACGAAGCTCCGCCTTGGCCTCGTCGACCCCGGCGACATCGTCAAACCTGACCTTGGTGTCGCTCTCGACATAGACCTTGGCCTTGCTCTTGCCGATCGACATGAAGCCATCGCGGCCGCCCATCATCCGCCGCGAGATCCAGATCCAGACGCCGACCATCAGCGCCAGCGGCAACACCCACGACAGGATGGCCTCGAGCCACCGGCTCGACACGACGCCCTGGTAGTCGACGCCGGCGCGGGCCAGCTTCTCCGCGATGTCCTTGTCGACGCGGACGGTCACGAACGCGGTCTTGCCCTCGACCGGCTCCTTGTAGGTGCCGCGAAGCTGGTCGTCGTCGACCATGACCTCCTTGACCTTGCCCTCGTCGAGCGCCTTCTCGAACTCCGCATACGAGAGCACGCTGACGGTCTGCGTCTGGGTCCACACATTGTGGATCGCCAGCGCCGCAAAGAGCACGAGCAGCAGACCGGTGAAGGGGAATCGTTTCTTCATGACCGCGCCTCTCCGTACGCAGGAGCCTCACCCTCGCACGACGCCGGGGCCGCGGTGCGGCTGCCAGCCCGCTGCGGGCATCGGGTCAGTCTAGTCACCGAAACGGCAGACGCCTCCCGGTCGCGGCAGAAAGGCGAGCCCGGAGCCGGTTGGGTCGCGCGGAGCGTCGTGGCGGACGCGGGGGGCCGTTCGAACCCTCCCCGGTTCACCGATCGAGCGACGGGCAGGTGATCAGGCCGCGCAGCAGCAGGCCGCACAGCACATCGGCCGTGTCGTCGGGGTTGCGACCGACCATGTCGAGCACGTCGGCGAAGGTCACCGTGCCATCGATCATGTCGATCAGGTAGCCCTCCTGGGCGTTGACCGAGATGCCGCGGTCGAGCTCCGCGGTGCGGCGCGGGGTTTCGTCGATCAGCCACGAGAGGCGCTCCTTGCCGGGCACGGAGCGGTCGGCGAGGCGACCCCGCTCGACCTGTATGGCGCTGAGGTCGGGTCGCGTCACCTGCTCTCGGGCGGGGTCGGGCACGGGCGTGGCGTCGTGCTCCGGGGCCTCGGGCTCCTCGTCGACCGCCTCGAGCACCGGGATCGGCGGAGGCGCGGACTCGGGCACAGCCGGAGGCTCGATGCCCTCGACCTCGATCTCGAGCTCCAGCACGTCGGGGTCGGCCTCGAGGTTCTGCATGTTGCGGATGTCGAAGGCGCTGTCTTCGGCGCCCTGAGGCGGAAGCGGCGTCTGGTCGTAGCCGCGATCGACCCCGTGATGCGTTCCGCTCCGCGACTGGGAGGCGAGCCGCGCCAAGGCCTCGGCCAGCTCCTGCTCGCTGTGCTCCGTGGCGGTGTGAGCCTCGGCAAGGCTGGTTCGCAGCGACTCAAGCTGGGCGTCGCGCGCCTCGACCCCTCCCTCGAGGGCGTCGATGCGGTCCTCGAGCGCCCTGACCTGCTCGGGGCTGGCGCCGGGCTCCCGCGACCGGAGCGACTCGAGCTCCTCGAAGCGCTCCGCGGCGGCAGCGGCGGCGGCACTGAGCTGTGCCTCAAGGCCCGCAACCAACTGAGACGACTCGCTGAGCCGCGTCTCAAGGCCCGCGATGCGGGTCTCCGCCTGCTCGCGGCGGCTGCGCTCTGCCGAGAGGCTGCCTGCGTGCTCCGTCGCAGCCTCCTCGAGCCGACGCACCTCGACCTGCGCCTTCTGCAGGGCGTTGGTGAGGCGGGCGAGCGCGTCGACGGCGGAGTGCTGGTCGGTCTTGAGCTCACTGAGCTGGGCGCGGATCTCGATCACCTCGCTGCGGGCCGCGTCGCGGTCGGCGATGGCCTGGCTGAGCTGGGCGGCGAGGTCGCCGGTGTCCCGGCGAAGCCTCTGGGCCTCGCGGTTGACCTCGTCGTGCATCGCCTGGAGCGCCGCGAGCGACTCCGCCTGCGTGTCGGCCTCGGCGCAGAGCTGGGCGATCCGGGCCTGCTCTTCAGCGAGCTCCGCCGCGAGCGACTCGGCGCGCTGCTGCCCGTCGAGCCGTGCGGCGCGCTCGCCCGAGAGCTCCTCACGGAGCCGGGCGAGAAGCCGCTCCGAGTCCTCGATCTGGGCGGTGAGGGCCGCGAGGCGCTGCTCACGCTCGGCGAGCTGCTGGTCGAGCGCGGCGACACGGGCGGCGAGCGCGTCGCGCTCCGCCGTGGCGGCCCCGAGCCCGCGGGATGCCTGGTCGAGCTGATCCGCAGCCTCGGCAAGCTCGTTCGCAAGCGACTCCGCGTGGGCCTTGTGCTCGGCGAGCGCCGCCTCGGTCGACTGCTGCGACGCGCGGGCCGCATCGAGCGCGGCAGAGATCTCGGTGCGGTACTGGGTCTCACGCAGCAACTGCGACTCGACCTCTGCGGAGCGTGCCCGGACCTGGTCGGTCTCGAGCCGGGCTCGACCCGACTCCCCCCGGGCAGCCTCGAGCTCCTCCGTCAGCCGCTGCAGGGTGCGCTCCGAATCGGAGAGCGCATGCCGGAGCGCCGCCGTCGTCGCCTCCTCGGCCGCGCGGAGGCTGGTCTCGCTGGCCAGGGCAGCCTCGAGCTCGCGGGCGCGGGAGTCGACCTCGCGCAGCCGCTCGAGGGTCTTTCGCTCAAAACCCTTGCGCTCCTCGAGCCTGAGGTTGAGATCGACCTTCTCGCGCTCGCTCAGCGCCACGGCCTGCTGGAGCGTGCGGCGCTGGTCGTCGACCTCGATCAGGCGCGCCTCGCGCTGCGAGAGCAGGTCGCGGATCTCGAGTAGCTCACGCTCCCGCCGCGAGAGGTCGTCGGCGCGGGCCATCAGCTCGCGCTTGGTGGACTGCAGCTCGAGCGCCAGGCGCTGGCCCTCGGTCTGGGAGTCGTCGATGATCCGCTGCAGCCGGTCCACGGTCTGCCGGGCAATCGAGGTCCCCGACGCCGGGCGGAGCTCACCGGAGGCCGACACCTTGGGGTCGCCGCCGGGCGTGATCACCCGCGGGAGCGCGGGCGGCGCCACGTCGACGACCACCTGGGGCGTGCCACCCGCGGGCGTGCCATGCTGGGTCTGGGCGTGGTCGTAGACGATGCCCTCAAGGTCGCGCACGAGCCGCGCGGCGCGCTCGTTCTGCGGGTCGATGCGGAGCACGGAGTTCCACTTGTCGAGCGCCGCATGCAGGTCACCGGCGTCGAGCGCGCGCAACCCAGCCTCGAGGAGCCCCTGAATCTGTTCCTTGCCGCTGCTCATTGCACGCACCCGCCGTCGGCCGTTACCTGTCTTCTGGGCGCCGCACCCTGGCACCCATGCTCCCATCTACCCCGTGTCCCGGCGGTCCCGCAACCAGAGTCGATCCGGGGCGCCGCGATCCCGGTGCCTCAGCGCCGCCCGAGGATGCCGCGCACGGCCTCCTGCACATCGGCCGGGATCACGATCGTCTTGGCATTGTGCGAGTGGCCGAGCGTCTGCAGCGCCGCGACATACTTCTCGCCCAGCAGGTAGGCGGTCGCGGTCGCGTCGGTCGGCACGGCATCCGCGACGCGGCGGATCGCCTCGGCCGAGGCATCGGCGAGCGTGATCTGGGCCTGGGCGTCGCGCTGGGCTGCCTCGAGGCGCGCCTCGGCCTCAAGGATCCTCGACTGCTTCTCGCCCTCTGCACGGGTCACGGCCGCCTTGCGCTCGCGCTCCGCGGAGGCCTGCAGCTCCATCGCGCG
>JBILLP010000572.1:0-2654 GCA_044376025.1 Bradymonadia bacterium | reverse complement strand
GCTGCCCCCGGAGCTGCGCGACTGGGCGGCAGAGACCCATCTCGAGTGCACGGTCCGCAACGCATGGATCCGACGTCACCTCGGGCAGGTCTGCGGCATCCTCGCGCAGGCCGGCGTCAGGTGCCTCGCGCTCAAGGGGTCGGACCTCATCCTGACCACGTCGCCCCACCCCGGCGCCCGTCACCTCGACGACATCGACCTGCTCGTGGCACCCGGCGACGTTCGGGGCGCGAGCCAGGCTCTGTCTGAGGCGGGCATCACCGTTCGTCGCGCCGGTTCTGAGGTCCCCTTCGTCGATGGTCGATCCCACGCCGACTACGAGGCGGATCAGGCGGACCAGAAGATCCATCCGGCGGTGCACGAGACGCCCGACGGGCTGAGCATCGAGATCCACCGCGCCCTGCCGGGTGACGGGGAGCGCGCGGAGGTCGCCTTCGAGCGCCGCTGGCACGAGCGCCGCTCTGCAGAGTCAGGCTACGGTCCGGTCGAGCTGCTGCCGCTCGCCGAGCTCTGGTCGCACCTGGCGCTGCACGCGATCGAGCAGCACCACCTCGACTGGCGGCTGCTCGCACGCCATCGCGTCGACGCCGGCTGGCTGCGGCTGCAGAACCCTTGGCTCGACACCGTCCGGGGAGACACGCCCGACGCGCGCCTCTCGATCGCGCTCACCCGCGTCATCCTTGCCCTTGCCTCGTCTGAAGACGACCGGCTGCTCGACGCCGCCGGACGGATCCTCTTCCCAGGCCCCCGGCTCCGGACGGGGTGGGACCAGGCGATCCACACAGGGCTGCTCGCACGCCGCCTCGCCCACGATCTGCGTCACCAGCCGGGTGTGCTGGCGCGCAAGCTCGTGCCAACGGATGACTTCCTGCGGCACTACTACGGCGACGAGGCGCTCGCCGCCGGCCGCACACGGCTGCTGCTGCGCCGGCTGATCGAGGTGCCGCTGCGCCCCTTCACGGGTTCGCGATGAGGGGCCGCGGCGTCACGCTCGCCGGGATCGGCTTTGACCTGTCGGCCTCCGACCCCCGACTGCCGCTGGGGGACCTCTTCGGCTGGGTGCTCCGCACACGGCGGTCGCCGCAGCACACCTGGTCGATTGCGTTGTCCCTCGCGCCCTCGGGCCGAGCGGTGTGCGATCGCCCCGAGGCTCCCTGGACGCCGATCTTCTTCCATGGACGCACGAGGGTCTTCACCCACGAGCGGCGCTACCGGTTCTGGGACGGCACGAGCCAGTTCGACGTCGATCCCGCGGCACGCCGCATCACCGGTGAGGTCCACCCCCACTCGCTCCACGATGCCCACACCTTCACACACGCCACGATGCTGATCCTTGTGGCCGTCTGCCTGCGGCTCGAGCAGCGCTTCCACCTTCACGGGGGGCTGGTCGAGTTGCCGGGCACCGGGCCCGTGCTGATCGCCGGCGACGCAGGTCGCGGCAAGTCGACCACGACTCTCTCGCTGCTCACGCAGGGCGGCCGGTTCGTCGGCGACGATGCGCTCTACCTCGTGCCGACCTCGCACAGGGTGTTTGGCTTCCCCAAGCCGCTGCATGTCTCCGAGCGCACCGCGCGGGCCTTTCCGTTCCTCCTGCCGCTCTGGTCCGACGCGCGGGAGGCCGACACGGGCAAGCGGGCGATCCCGCCGCGCAAGGCACTCCCCGGCCGGCTGCGGGCTTCGCTTCCGTGGCCGCGGGCCCTGCTGCTGCCGGTGGTTGCCGACCGCGACGTGACCACCTGCGAAGCGATCGGGCCAGGCGATGCGCTCGGAGAGCTGCTCGGCGCCTCCGCGCTTGTTGCGGTCGATGGCCTGCCCTTCTCCGCGGAGCACCTCTCCGCGCTGCGCGATGTCGCAGATGCCGCACCGGCTCGGCTGGTGCTGCTCGGGCGCGATGCGCTGTCGGACCCGACGCTTGTGCCCGCTCGTTTCGCAGCGTCGCTGCGCCGCGGCTAGCCGGCGGGCAGCACCACGACGAGCTTCTCTCCGGACAGGTCGCTGAGGAGCGCCTCAAGGTCGAGCGCGGCCGTGGACGGGTCGATCTCGAACTCCCGGGTCAGCGCACCGACGAGCTCACCCAGGCTCTTCGAGCGCTGGTTCATGAACTTCCAGACGAAGAACCCGGTTGGATTGAGCGTGTAGTAGAACTTGGTGTCGAGGTGGAGCAGTACGCCGGTGCCGTCGCCAAGCTCAGTCAGCATCACGCGCTCGTTCGGGGTCACTCGGGTGTCAGGGTGCAGCGAGCTCATGGTTCGGCCGGTGGGTGCGAGAAGGTGACAGTGTAACGGGTGTCTTCGCGCTCGAGGAGGGGGGCTCCGTCAAGCTCGATCCAGGCGTGCCCTACCACGTCGTCGCCCTGGGGCCGCAGGCCCATCTTGAAGACGACCGGGACCCCCCGTTCACGGAGAAGCCGGTAGCGGGTGAGGCTGCGGATCAGGCAGGGCGTCCGCGTGACGCGAACCTCGCGCAGGAGGCGGTCCGTCCAACGCCCGACGCGCTCGACGGCACCGTCTGCCCGACCGAAGCGACGGCGCGGTGCGACGCGGTCGACACAGGCATCGAGGGGGAGCACGTGCAGCGCGATGGGCAGCGCGGCGCGCAGCGCGAGTGTCTCCGCGACGACGGCCACGACGTCGGCCGCCGCAGCGACACGGCGG
>JBILLP010000571.1:0-2657 GCA_044376025.1 Bradymonadia bacterium | reverse complement strand
CGACGCTCGGAACCGGCCGCGATGCCAAGCTGGTCGAGGACCTGCACGGCAAGCGCGACGAGCACTTCATGCTGCACTACAATTTCCCGCCGTTCTCGGTCGGTGAAATCAAGCGCCTCGGCTCGCCCGGGCGCCGCGAGGTCGGACACGGCTTCCTGGCCCGCCGCTCGGTCGAGAAGGTGGTGCCCTCGTACGAGAAGTTCCCCTACACGGTGCGCGTCGTCTCCGAGATCCTGGAGTCGAACGGATCGTCGTCGATGGCCTCGGTCTGCGGCGGCTCGCTGGCGCTCATGCACGCGGGCGTGCCGATCAAGGGTGCCGTCGCGGGCATCGCGATGGGCCTGGTCAAGGAGGGAGACGACTACGTCATCCTCTCCGACATCCTTGGCGACGAGGACCACCTCGGCGACATGGACTTCAAGGTCGCCGGTACCGAGCGCGGCATCACCGGCCTGCAGATGGACATCAAGATCGCCGGCATCTCGCGCAAGGTCATGGCCGAGGCGCTCGAGCAGGCGAAGGAGGGGCGTCTGCACATCCTCTCGAAGATGAACGAGGTCATCTCGTCGCCCCGCGACGAGATGTCGCCCTACGCACCGCGCATCACGAGCATCAAGATCCACCCCGACCGCATCCGCGATGTCATCGGCTCCGGTGGCAAGACGATTCGCTCCATCCAGGAGAGGACCGGTGCCACGCTCGACATCGACGATACCGGCATCGTGAAGATTGCCGCGACGTCGGAGAAGGCGACCCGCGAGGCAATCGAGATCGTCAAGGCCCTGACGGCCGAGGCGACGGTGGGCGAGATCTACCTGGGCACGGTCGCCAAGGTCGCAGAGTTCGGCGCGTTCGTGACAATCCTCCCGGGCGTCGACGGTCTCTGCCACATCTCCGAGCTGTCGGAGCAGCGGGTCGACCGCACCGAGGACATCTGCCAGGAGGGCGACGAGATCGTCGTCAAGTGCGTGGGTGTCGAGCGCAACGGCAAGATTCGCCTCTCCCGCAAGGAGGCGCTCGGCAAGAAGCCGACCATCATGATGAACAAGGCGCTCGACTGACGCTGAGGCTCGGCCGGTCGGTCGGGCCTTGGTCGAAGGTTGCCCCGCGAGGGCGCCAACGCAAAGGGGCCGCTCCTACCGGAGCGGCCCCTTTGCGTTGGCCGGGAGCGCCTCGACTTACTTGGGCGCGGGGGCCACAGGAGCGGCCGGAGCGGCTGGCGCACCCTCGGGCGGCTTGGCACCACCGGGCCCGACGAGGCGGACGCCGGGCGGGAGGTTGATGCGTGCGGGGCTACCGCTGCCGTTCGACGGCTCGGCGGGCTCGGTCTCGAGGCCCCAGTTGGCCTCGAGGTACTCGACCTTGGACTTCTGCTGGAGCTCGTTGACGAGCTCCATGCGGAGGCGGTCGCGGCGGCGGCGACGGAGGGGCTCGTAGATGATCTCGCGGACCTCATCCATGGCGCGGACGCCCTCGGTGCGGCGGTCGCGGATCTGGAAAATCTCGTAGCCGAGCTGGGTCTTGATCGGCTGGGTCACCGAGTTGATGGCGCCCTTGAAGAGTGCCTCCTCGACCCCATCCTCCACGAACTGCTGGCGCCGCCCCTTGACGACCCAGCCGAGGTCACCGCCCTTGACCTTGTCGGCCATCTCGGAGACCTCCTGGGCGACCTTGGCGAACTCCTCCTTGCCCGTGGTCACGCGCGTCCGGATCTGGGTGATGCGGTCGCGGGCCTCCTTGTCGGCGTTGGGGTCGGCGTTGTTTCGGAGCCTGATGGTGATGCGGCTGGCGAGGACGCGGTCACCCTCCCTCCATCGCTCCTTGTTCTGGTCGTAGAACTCCTGGAGCTCCTGCTCGGTCGGCTCGAGGCCCCCGGTCGTGGCGCCGCGCTGCGAGAGGACCTTGTCGACCGCGAGCTCCTGGCGCTTCTCGGCAAAGTACTCCTCCCGGGTCTGCTTGCGGCTCTGGAGGAAGTGCGTGAATTGTTGCTCGTTCTCGAAGACGAGGCCGAGGTCCTCCTTGATGGCAGCCTCGACCTCGGGGTCGGTGACCTGGATGTTCTGGGCCGCGACGTACTTGTTGACCAGGTGGTCCTGCACGGCCTTCTGCACGAAGCGGCGTCGCCGCTGGTTGCGCCAGCGCTCGGTCGTGGAGCGCTGCTCGGGCATCTTGCTGTAGCGCTCGAGGGTCTCTGCCATCTCCGCATCGAGCTGGGTGCGGGTCATGACGACCTCACCGTCGACGGTCGCGACCGGCAGCGCGGTCTCTGCCGCGGGGGCAACGGCGCCCGAGGCCTCCGTGGGAGCAGCGGCACCCGACCCGCCCGTCGCGGCAGGAGGGGTCTCCTTCTTGCCGCACGCCAGCATCTCGAGTCCGGCTGATGACAGCACCAGCGTGACCACCATCGCGTTACGCCCGAACGACTTGACAGACATGGAACCTCACCTTGCAACGAGCAGGCACGAGAGCAGGCCCGCGAACCGCGCGCCCAACCGGGGGAAGCGCGCGTCCTATTCCCGCCGCCCTGACAAGGCAAGCGTTGCGGCGCGGGTTGACGCCTGCCGCGAACCCCGCAACGACGTCGGTCGATGGTGGCCGGCCTGGTCGACAGGTCGGCAGCCCAAGGGCGGAGCGCGGCATGACAGACCTCGAGATGA
>JBILLP010000570.1:0-2663 GCA_044376025.1 Bradymonadia bacterium | reverse complement strand
CGACACGGGCGCGGGCGATACGGGCGACGACGCCGTCGGCGACACCGACCCCGCCGACACGACCGACGACACCGACCCCGCCGACACGAGCGACGACACCGGCGCGGGTGACACCGACCCTGCCGACACGACCGACACGGGCGCGGTCGACACCTCGCCCGACACAGACACCGGCTTTGGCGACGACACCGCCGAAGACACCGGCGGCAGCACCGACACCTCGGGGCCGGTCGAGTGCGTCGAGGGTCCGGCGCCCGTGCCGGACGGCGCCACGGCGCTCGCGGGCGGCGAGACCTGCGACACCGCCACGGCCATCACGGCGGCCGGGCGCTACGGCGGCGACACCTGCTCGGCTGCCAACGACTACCCCGACTATGCGGGCGCCTGCGGCCCCTTCGTCACGGGCTCTGGCACGGAGGTCGTCTACGCGCTGACGATCCCGGCGAACACCTCCGCGACCATCTCGCTCGACGATGCACTGACCTTCAACGGCGCCCGGCTGCTGCTCACCGACGACTGCGGCGCGATCCGCACCGACTGCGACGCCTACTCGGGCGTGCGCGTCACCTCGATCAACGCCACCGGCGCGCCGACGACGGTCTGGGTCGTGGTCGAGGGATTCATCGGCGCCGACGGCGGCAGCTACGTGTTCGACGTCGCCTTCACCGACATCTCGGTGCTGCCTGAGGGCCATACCTGCAACAACCCGATCCGCCTGACGGGGGCGGGGACCTACACCGGCGACACGACGGGCTCCGACAATTACTACGACGGGCTGCTGGGCACCTGCCTGCGGTTCGGCTCCTTTCCGTCGGCGCAGTCGGGGCGCGACGTGACCTACGTGGTCAACGTGCCGGCCGGCAAAACGCTGTCGGTGACGATGGCGGGCACGAGCCCGCCGGGCTGGGACACCGCGGTCTCGATCTTCTCGGACTGCTCTGACGCCGTCACGAGCTGCCTGTCGTATGCCGATGACGGCGCCGCGACGACGACCAACACGTCGGGCGCGGCCCGCGACTACTTCGTCGTGGCCGACGGGTTTCACGACTACTCCCGCGGCGCCTATTCGCTCAACGTGTCGATCACGCCCTGACGCGAATCGCGGGCCGAGGCGACCCAGACGAGCCTCGAGCGCGCCGCGGTCCACGACGCCGTCGGCGTGCTGCCGCGGGCGACGCCGACGAAGTGCACGTTCGGGCCGGTTCAGAATTGCAGGCCGACGACGACGTTGCCGACGAAGATCGGTGGCTCCGTCGTCTTGCGGCCCTCGCCGACAATCTCCCACGGGTTGCTGCGATACACGACGGCGCCGATGCCGAGGGGCTGCACGAGGGCGTAGACCGGCCCGGCCTCGAAGCGCCACCCCGCGACGGCGAGGAGCTCTGCGTCGAACGAGTCGTAGTCCTTGCCGTCGACCACGCTGTCCCGGAGCATGCCGACGCCGAGGTTCGTCGCGGCGTCGAGGTGGAGCCCCTTCCAGAGGTAGGTGCGGACCCCGAGGTGGGCGGCGATGGTGGAGAATCGACCCTCCTCGCTGCGGTCGTGCGGGACGTGCCCCTGGGCGCCGAGCAGCAGCTGGAAGCGGCCGTCTGCTGCGAGCGGCACAGCGGTGCGGAGCTGGAAGAGGTAGCCGGGGAAGATGGGCCAGAGCAGCGTCGTCTCGACCTCGACGCCGTGCCCGACGCGGTGGCCCGAGGCCGAAACGAAGGGCGGCTCGGGGGTCCTGGCCTCGGAGCGGGGGGAGTCGCCCTGGGGCTCCGCGGTCGCGGGGGACTCGGCGAACGCGGCCGGAGACGCGCCCAACGAGGCGAGGGTGAACAGCAGCGGGAGGGAAGCCTTCATGATGACACCTCTTCGTGGTGGAGTGCGGTCGCGTCGAGCGAGACGTGCGCAATGTGGCCTCTACGTCGGAGCCACGGAACACCCGGGTTCGTCACGCCGCATGCCGAAACCGAAATGCGGTGGACGCGCGCACGAGCGCCGTCGAGCTGGCGCGGCCACGCGCCGATTGAAACACGTTCTAGTGCGTGGTAGTCCCCGGCGGCCTCACCGGCGGCGGCATGGCGCCCCGCCCGAGGCAGCGAGGACGGCATGGCAAGGTACGACGGCAAGGTAGCGGTGGTCACGGGTGCGGCGTCGGGCATCGGCCGGGCGACGGCGATTCGGCTCGCCGCGGAGGGCGCCCATGTCACCGCGTCGGATTTCGACGAGGTGCGGCTCGCGGAGACCGTCGGCGCCATCACCGCCGCCGGCGGCAAGGCCCAGGCCGTGCAGACCGACGTCGCGAGCTGGGACGCCTGCAAGGCCCTCATCGACGCCGCCGTGTCGTCGGGCGGCAAGCTCGACGTGCTCGTCAACGTCGCCGGCATCGGCGGCTTCAGGCACACCACCGAGGAGACCGCCGAGGGCTTCGCCCGCACGCTGGCGGTCAACCTGCACGGCCCCTTCAACACCGCTCGGCACGCCCTGCCGCACCTGCTCGAAACCAAGGGCAACATCGTCAACGTGGCCTCGATCGCGGGCATCGAGGCCCACCCGTACGCCGCCGCCTACTGCGCGTCGAAGGGCGGTGTCGTCATGCTCACCAAGGCGCTCGCGATGGAGTACGCCAGCCGCCAGGTCCGCGTGAACGCCATCTGCCCGGGCGGCATCAAGACGCCCTT
>JBILLP010000569.1:0-2668 GCA_044376025.1 Bradymonadia bacterium | reverse complement strand
ACCTGGCTCCGCGACTACCTCTACATCCCGCTCGGCGGCAGCCGGAACGGGCGCTGGATGACCTACCGCAACAACTTCTTGACGATGCTGCTGGGCGGCCTGTGGCACGGTGCCTCCTGGAACTATGTCATCTGGGGTGGGCTTCACGGCGTGTACCTCGCGGTCCACAAATTCTGGATGGAGTCGAAGGGCCTCAAGGAGCCTCCGACCGCGAAGCGCTTCTCTGACCTGCCGCTCGCGTTCGCGAAGGCTCTGGCAACCTTTCACCTCGTGCTGATCGGGTTTGTCTTCTTCAGGTCGCCCGACCTCGCGACCGCGAAGCTGATTTTCGTGAAACTGTTCACGGACTGGAACGGGTTCAGCCCCTCGCTGTTCGCCCTGCCCCTGCTGTATTTCGGGCTCCTCGCGCTGATTGATGTCCCACAGTACATCGGACGTCGGCACACGGTGGCAGAGTCATGGCCCGCGGCTCCCCGCGCAGTCTACTACGGGACGCTCCTTCTTCTGACCTTCTTGCTTGGCGGAGCCGGCAGTGCCTCCTTCATCTACTTCCAGTTCTAGGACGCTCCAGCTGGGCGACACCCGCGCGCTCCGCGTCTGGGGCTTGCTGCTCGGGGGACTGCTGCTCCTGGAGGCGGCGCTCCACACGCCGTTCGGAGATCGCGTCCCGGAGGCCTCCAAGTGGGGCAATGACCGGCTCGCCCGCGTCGTGGCTGCTGCCGAGGAATACTCCAAGGCGGGACCCCTCGACGTACTTGTGTTCGGCAGCTCTCAGGGAGCGACGTGGGTTCGTGAGTCCGACCTCCGCACGCGGGGGCTGCGCGCGATCAATGCGTCGGTTCCGGGCGGCAACTCTGAGCTCGCGAGCAGGATTGGCACGTCGTTCCTGCTGGACCTCACGCGACCGCGGCTGGTCGTCATCACGCTCGGACCGCTCCAGATGTCAGCCTGGAACACGCACTTCATCCATGCGATCGAGGGCTCCGCGGTGGGAGGCCCGACGCTGTCGGGCAACAGCGTCTCGCTGTGGATCCAGCAGAACGTGATGCTGATCCGCAAGGGCGGGCAGGCACTGAACAGCACCACGCTCCGCACCTGGAGGGCGGCCTTGACGGGAGCCTCCGCCGAGCCTCCCGCGATCGAGGCAGACGCGGCCGCGCCCGGGGCGAGGGAGAAGCAGCTCGAGGTGTATCGG
Source organism: Bradymonadia bacterium (assembly GCA_044376025.1). Taxonomy (GTDB): domain Bacteria; phylum Myxococcota_A; class Bradymonadia; order REDH01; family REDH01; genus JBILLP01. The sequence continues at coordinate 1,473 of JBILLP010000569.1, read as the reverse complement.
TCCGCCGCTGCGGACGAGGTGCAGTTCGAGGCGATCCGCCTGCTTCGCAAGGCAGCCGAGGACCGGGGGGCACAGGTCGTGTTCATCAACATGCCGGTGCTCGACTCAGCCAAGGAGGGCGCGCGCTGGGGCTACTCCGACTACCTGTCCGATGTCACACGACTGGCCGCCGGGGCGCCCATGCTCGATCTCGATCCGGTGGCCGTTGACGCGGTGGATTTCGCAGACGCCGTGCATCCGCTCGAGGCGGGCAAGGACCGGGTCGCGGGACCCATCGGGAGTTTCATCGAGGCGCAGCTCGCCGCACGCCCGAAGACTGCTACCCCAGCCCGTCAGTAGCCAACCTGGTCGGGGATCGTGATCGCCCGGTCGAGCGGGAACATGCGGTCGAGGAGCGCGCCTCGCTTCACCGCGTCGGGCTCGTAGAGGTAGAGGTAGCGAAGCATATGCTCAGCGACCTTTCGGCCGTAGGCGCGTCCCTCGTTGTACTCGAACTCCTCGATCAACCAAGGGAAGGTCGCATCGGGGTTCTTGTGGAACCACCGGGCAATCGGGCCTGGCCCCGTGTTGTATGCCGAGGCGGTCGGCACGATCAGGCCTGAGAAGGTGTCGCTCAGCTTGCGCATGTAGAAGCCGCTGTAGCGGAAGCCGACCTCGGGACGGTGAAAGGTCGCGAGGTTGAAGTCGATGCCGAGTTCGGAGGCGATGCGACGGGCGGTCTCGGGCTGCATCTGCAAGGCGCCCATGGCGTTCGTGCCCGAGATCTGGCCAGGGTTGTACCGGCTCTCCTGTCGCATGATCGACCAGACGAACCAGGGACTCACCCCGAACTCCGCGCCGACCTCCTCGACGACCCCACGCCAGGCGCGCGGGTAGGCCATGACTGAGCGGAGCGCGCGACCGTCGATCATGCCAGGGTAGCCGGCGATGGAGTCCCACGCGGCGACATACATCGGCTTGTAGTCGCCAACGAGGACGCCAAGGGCGTGGATCCAGGCATTCTTCTGGGAGGCGGGAACGCCACGGAGGATCTTGCCGCGGAGCCCGGTGAACCCGTCGCGCGCCCGGCTGTACTCGTGCAGGCGCGAGAGCGTGAGCACCCGCTGCCAGTGACGGCGCTCGGATTCGGAGAGCCGCGGGATGGAGGCCGCGAAGAGGTCGATCCGCGGGGTGTCGTCGGCCTGTCCGCCCCCGGCGGGCCACCAGACCTGCGAGGCACGCGCGTCACGCCCGTCGATCTCGGCCCGCAGCTGCTCGCCGAGCATGCCGTAGTAGGTGATCGGCCAGCGCCGCCGGAGCAGATCGAGGCGCTCGACGGCCCGTTCGAGGTCGCCGAGCTGCCGCCAAGCGTAGGCCTGCCAGTAGTAGGCCTTACCCTCGACGAGCGGGTTGCCGAAGGGGACGAGGTCCTGCCAGGCGTCGATGGCCTCGCGCCAGCGCCCGAGGCGCATGAAGGCCCAGGCCCTGAACCCG
>JBILLP010000103.1:0-8670 GCA_044376025.1 Bradymonadia bacterium | reverse complement strand
TCGACTACGCGGGCAAGCCCGCCTATGCCGGCTTCACCTTCTTGTACGGCAACGGCGAGCCGCTGTTGCAGCAGCTCTGCGGCCGCGAGGCGCGGGTGCCGAGCGCGATCCTGGTCGGCGCCGACGGTCGCGTCGCGGCGGTGCTCTCGAGCCCGAGCGAGGCCGAGGCGCGCGCGGCCTTCGCGCGGGTCTCGGCGCGGTAGATGCGGGCCCGCCGCCTCGCCTCGTGCGTTGAAGCTCCCGGTGCGGCTGTGCTAGGCAACGCGCCCCCGCGCCGTGAACAGGAACCGAGATGACCATGCATGAGCGAATCGCGGCGCTTCGGCGCGTCCTGCGGCGGATGCCGCTGGTGCCTGCGCTGCTGCTGAGCCTGGTGCTCTCGCTGCTCTCGCCGGCGTTGCCCGTGCGGGCGCAGGGTGGGCCGATCCAGACCTTCTTCGTCGTGGTCGATGAGCAGTTGCAGGGAGCGGACCGCGAGGCCTTCGAGGAGTGCTCGGAGCGGCTGCGCGTGGCGCTCGTGACGACGGGAGCCTTTCGGGCCAACGCCGACGTCGAGACGCAGCGCACGGTGTCAGACTGCCTCGGCAAGACCGCGAGCGCGACGAACCTGCGCGAGTGCGAACTCTCGATGGCGACGGTGCAGGTCGACTTTCTGGTCTTCATGACCTCGCGGCGCATCGGCAGCGACTGGAAATGGAACGTCAGCGCGGTGTCGCCGTCGCAGGGCGCGGCGCAGGTGTGGGGTGGCGACGAGCTGCTCGAGGGTGAGGCTGACCGCATTGTGGCGGCCTACCGGAGCTGTGACGCGCTGGGCCGCCGGTTCGCGTGCGAGCAGGGTGTCGAGGGCGCGTGTGAGCAGTCGGCGGTGGCCGGTGGCGGCCCGGTGCTCGTGGCGCCGGGGGCGGGCGGTGGCCCGGCGGCGCCCGGCCCGGCCCGGCCGTCGCGGGTGCAGGTGAGCGCGCTCGACGTGTTCGGCACGACGCCGGCGGTCGTGTCGGTCTGGATCGACGGGCGCGAGGTGGGGAGCTCGTCGAACCAGGTGACCGGCATCGCGCCGGGTCGTCGCGAGGTGACGCTGCGCGCGACAGGGTTCCAGGACCATGTGCAGACGGTGACCTTCGAGGCGGGGGTGCCGGCTGAGATCCGCGGCGTGCGGCTCCGGTCGACGACCGCGACGCTGCAGGTGGCGATGTCGGAGCCGGCGGAGGCCGAGGTGCTGATCGACGGCCGGCCGGCCGGGCGCACGGGCAGCGTGCTGTCGGGCGTGGCACCGGGCCGCAAGCAGGTGACGCTGCGCGCCGAGGGCTACCGTGACCGGGTCGAGGAGGTGTCCTTCGAGGCCGACCGTGCGGCGTCGCTGAGCGGCGTGCGGCTCGAGGCGTTCCCGGCGCGGCTGTCGGTGACGGTGAACATCATGGGGGCCGAGGTGGTCGTCGATGGGCGGGTGGTCGGGCGGAGCAGCGGCGCGACCGACGAGTTCGAGGTGCCGCCGACCGCCCGGAGCCTCGAGGTGCGGCGCGACGGCTACCGGAGCTTCTCGCAGGCGCTGAGCCTGCGCCCGGGTCGCGGGTCTGAGGTTCGCGCGACGCTGGAGCGGGTGGCGGCGGCGGTCGCCGCGCCACCCGCGGGCGTGGCTCGAGGAGGCACCGTGGCACGAGCAGGCGCGGGCGGCTGCCCCGAGGGCTTCGTGCGGATCGAGCCGGGCCGCTTCACGATGGGGTCGCCAAGGTCGGAGGAGGGCCGCCTTCACTCTGAGGCGCAGCACGCCGTGACGCTGACGCGGGGCTTCTGCCTGATGGCGACCGAGGTGACGCAGGGGCAGTGGCAGGCGGTGATGGGGCGCAACCCGTCTCGCTTTACGAGCTGCGGCGCGAGCTGCCCGGTGGAGACGGTGAGCTGGGACGACGCGGTCGCGTACGCGAACCGAAAGAGCCAGGCGGAGGGGCTGCAGCCCTGCTACGAAGGCTCGACCTTTGTGGGGGTGGGGTGCACGGGGTACCGACTGCCGACGGAGGCGGAGTGGGAGTATGCGGCGCGTGCGGGGACGACCGGGGCGAGGCATGGCAGCCTCGACGCGGTGGCGTGGCACGTCGGGAACAGCGGCAGGACGACCCACCCGGTGGGCCAGAAGCAGGCGAACGCGTGGGGGTTGTACGACATGCTGGGGAACGTGTGGGAGTGGACGAGCGACTGGTACGGGAGCTACCCGGGCGGCGCTGTGACGGATCCGGTCGGAGCGTCGAGAGGCTCGACCCGTGTTCTTCGCGGCGGCAGTTGGCTCGACCGCGCGAACTACGCGCGTGCGGCCAACCGCTACAACTGCGGCCCCGACTGCCGCAATGACTTCTTCGGCTTCCGCCTCGCCAGGTCGCTGCCGTAGGCGGCGGGCTGTCCCTTGACCCTTGAACCCTTGTTCCCTTGTCGGAGGCGACGTGTTGGAGCTGTCGAGAGCGCAGCCTCGCCGAGGAGCCCGTGCGAAGCCGGGCCTCGGCATGGGCGGAGCGGGGTGGCGACCGGGGGAGGGCCAGGACGGGTGCAGGGCGAAGCGAGCGGGTTGGGTGTCAGAGGAGAGCGAGCGGGAGCGAGCGGGCGGGGTCCGGGGCGCCAGCCCCGGTGATGCAGCGTGCCCGCCCGGCCCATTGCCCGTCACGCGGAACGTTGGCGCCATGGCGTCGGCTTCAGCCGACAGCAGACGTGAGCCCGTAGTTTCAATCACCGGCGGGGTCGGTCGCCGCGCCCCTGCCGTGGTCGCCGCCCCGCCTCAGCGGCGGACCCAGCGAAGCCCGCCGCCCGAGACCTGGCCGAAGGGCAGCGACGAGAAAAACTCGATCGCCTTGGTCGCGCCCGGGTTCGACAGCCCCACCAGCGCCGTGCCAAGGTGGGCGGCGTCGAGGTTCTCGCTGCTCGCGTCGGCCAGCGCGCCGTAGCGCACCCGCGCCTCGCCCGAGGCGAAGATCTGCACCTGGAAGCTGACGTTGGTGCCAGAGAACCCGTCGAGCCCGACATTCTCCCACGAATACACCGTTGTCCCGTCAGCAAACGCCGCTCGGCGCACATTGCCGGTGCCGAGCGTGATCGGCGCCCAGAAGGGCGCGATCAGGTTGCGCGTCCCGAGCAGCGCCGCCGGCGGCGTCGGCGCAGGGTCGGTCACCCCGCCCCCGACCGCGATCCAGCCGTTGGCACTCACGCTCACCTCGCTCAGCTCCGACGCCCCCCACCAGGCCACCGGCGCGCCTAGCGTGTCGTCACGGAGCTGCGTGGTGCCGGTCATCAACACCGTGGCGCCGGGCTCGGTCGAGATCCAGCGGAGCTCGTCTGAATCCCTCAGCCCCGCAACGCGGTAATTGTCGGGCGCCGATGCGCTGTCGGGAATGAAGAGCACCGCATCGCCGGGCTCGACGACCGCCTCGTTGAAGGCCGCGTTGAGGCCGACCGTGCCCGTGTGGTCCTGCAGGCCGATCGTGGCGCCCGAGCCGCGCGCTCCGGTCTGGCTCTTGCCCCGGAAGGCCCCGTATCGGCACTCGACGACCTGCGTCGACTCGTGCAGCAGCAGCTCGACGTCGACGGTGTTGGCGTCGGTCGCCGTGCCGATCTTCGCGTCGGTCCACCAGACCACGAAGCGCCTGAAGGGCGGCGTGCCGAGCGTGGCGTAGTAGACCTCGCCGCTGCCCCGCAGGTCGAGGTCGTCCCAGAAGCAGGCGATGGTGGCGCGCGGCGCGGTGCGGGCCGGCAGCGACACGTTGTCGCGCGCGTTCCCCGACCCCACGAACGTGAGGTAGCCATTGGTGCTCACCACGGCGTCAAAATAGAGCTCGTTGTAGAAGAGAAAATCGAAGGGAAGCCCGATATACTCGCCGGCGCCGTCGGTTTCTTCTGACAACTGCGTCGACCTGAAACCCGCCGCGCGCGGGTCGTCCCACACATGGCCGAGTGTGGTTGCGCGTGTGGTCCGGTAGGCGGTGTTGACGGGGGCCAGCGTGATGATGTCGCCCGGGCGTACCGACTCGACATTCTCGCCGACCGCGATGAACAACCCACCGTCGTTCCGCTCCACACCGATCGAGGCCGACCGGCCGCTCCACCGGAGGTCGGTCGCGACGCTCGCGAGCCGGTGGTAGATGAACTGGAGCTCGTTGGTGCCCTCGTAGATCACGAGCTCGAAATCGAGCAGCGGCGCGTTCGCCGACTCGTTCGCAAACCGCACCTGGTGCCACTGCACCACGGCAAAGCGGTGCGGCGCGGTGCCAAACGTGCCCGCATAGACGCCCGACGCCGAGTCGCCCGAGGGCGCGTCGACGCGCAGGTCGTCCCACAGTGGGGCGATCACGCCGTTGGGGCCGCCGGTGCCAAAGGCGTTGCCGGGCGAGGCCGTGTTCGAGACGGTCGAGACAAACCCGTTCGAGCTGACGTTGAGCGATCGGTGCCGGCTGCCAAAGAGCGTGAATTCGAAGCCGACGTCGAAGGCAGCCGTCACGTCGTCGCCGGTGATCGGCAGCCTCGTGCCGGCGCGCGAGAGGTCGACGAACCCGTCGAGCCGCACCAGGTAGGGGTCATCGGCAGAGATGCCGCAGGTGGGGCTGCAGCCGTCGTCGACGGCACTGTTGCCGTCGTCGCACTGCTCGCCGAGGTAGGTCTGAAGCAGGCCGTCGCCGCAGAATTCGCGCTGGCAGTTTGCCGGGCAGCCGTCGATCTCGTTGGGGTTGGCGTCGTCACAGGTTTCGCCGAGCCAGGCCTGCGTGACGCCGTCGCCGCAGAATTCGCGGACACAGGCGTTGGTGCAGCCATCCTGCGCGTTGGTGTTGCCGTCGTCGCACTGCTCGCGCAGGTAGGGCTGCGTGACGCCATCACCGCAGAATTCGCGCTGGCAGGACTCGGTGCAGCCGTCGAGGCCGTTGAGGTTGCCGTCATCGCAGACCTCACCGAGGTAGCCCTGCACGATGCCGTCGCCGCAGTACTCGTTGCGGCACGCGGTGTTGCAGCCGTCGGTGTTGTTGGTGTTGGCATCGTCACACTGCTCGCCGAGCCAGGCCTGCGTGACGCCGTCGCCGCAGAATTCGCGGACGCATCGCGAGGTGCAGCCGTCACGCTCGTTGAAGTTTGCGTCGTCGCACTGTTCGCGCAGGTAGGTCTGCGTGACGCCGTCGCCGCAGAATTCACGCCGGCAGGCGTTGGTGCAGCCATCGAGCCCGTTGGAGTTCGCGTCGTCGCACTGCTCGCCGCGGGTCGGGTCGATGACGCCGTCGCCGCAGCCGCGCGACTGGCAGAGCGTGGTGCAGTCGTCGGTGTTGCTGGTGTTGGCGTCGTCACAGGCCTCGCCGAGCGAGGGCTGGGTGATGCCGTCGCCGCAGCGCTCGCGGCGGCAGGTGGGGCCGCAGCCGTCATCGGCCGCGGTGTTGCCATCGTCGCAGTCCTCGAGCAGGTAGGTCTGCCTGACGCCGTCGCCGCAGGATTCGCGCTGGCAGGCGTTGGTGCAGCCGTCGGTGGCGGTGCGGTTGCCGTCGTCGCACTGCTCCGAGAGCCAGGGCTGCGTGATGCCGTCTCCGCAGGTTTCGCGGACGCAGCGCGAGGTGCAGCCGTCCTGGTCGTCGCGGTTGCCGTCGTCGCAGCTTTCGGCGAGGTAGACCTGCACGGTGCCGTCGCCGCAGTACTCGCGCCGGCAGCGGTTCGTGCAGCCGTCGCGGTCGACCGTGTTGCCGTCGTCGCACTGCTCGCCGAGCCCGGGCTGCGCCACGCCATCGCCGCAGACCTCGACCGCGCAGCCGGGTGAGCAGCCGTCGTCAGAACGCAGGTTCCCGTCGTCGCAGGCCTCGCCGCTGTCGATGACGGCATCGCCGCATGAGGGCGACTCGCAGGTGGTGCGACAGGTGTCGGGCGCGGTGTCGCTGTTGGCGGCTCCCTCGTCGCACTCCTCGCTGCGCGACGCCTGCACCACCCCGTCGCCGCAGGTCTCGGGGACACACAGCGGGGAGCAGCCGTCGTCGGGGTCGGTGTTGCCGTCGTCGCAGCCCTCGCCCGCCTGCTCGACCCCGTCGCCGCAGGCCTCGGGGACACACAGCGGGGAGCAGCCGTCGTCGGGGTCGGTGTTGCCGTCGTCGCAGCCCTCAGGCGCGTCCAAGAAGCCGTCGCCGCAGACGGTGTTGCGGCAGGAGGAGCGGTCCCAGCGGCAGTCTTCGCCGCAGGCCGCCTCGCCCCACTCGAAGCCAAGCCCCGTGCAGGCCTGCGACGCGGCAAGCTCGGCCTCGCACTCCTCGTCGCCCGAGACCCGCCCGTCTCCGCAGCGGTCGGGCGCGGTGTCGCTGCCGGCTTCGGTATCGGCGTCGGCGTCGTCGGTGGTGTCGCTGTCGCCGGAGTCGGGTGCGGTGTCGGTGCCGGTATCGCTGCCGGTGTCGACGCGCGAGTCCTCGTCGGTGTCATCGAGCGTGTCGCTGCCGGCCCCGTCGCTCGGGGTATCGGGGGTGTCGGTGTCGCCGGGTGCGGTGTCTGCGTCGGCGTCACCCGAGCCGTCGAGGTCGCCGGTCGTGTCGGTGCCGGTGTTGGCTCCGGGGCCACCCGCGTCGTCGGCGCAGGCGCCGAGCAGCACGAACGCGAGGATCGACGCGCCGCGGCGCAGGGCTGCGGGAGCGAGGCGGTACGGCAGGCTTGGGATGCGGCGCATGCGGACTCAGGGCCGGGGGAGCGTCGAGGCTCAACGCTGCCAGAGTATGCCGAATCGCCGGTCCGTTGCCAGCCCTCGCCGTGGCCGCGGGGTCAGGCGACGTCGAGCAACATCGCGGCGATGGCCTCGCGGTGTGCCGCGGTCGAGCCGAGCAGCTCGAGCGAGCTCCGGGCACGCTTGAAGTGCAGGTGTGCCTCGTGCTCCCAGGTGAAGCCGATGCCGCCGTGCACCTGGATCATCGAGCCGGCGACCCTGAAGTAGGCCTCTGCGGCGGTGGCCTTGGCGAGGGCCGCGACGGTGGCGAGGTCGTCACCGCCGGTCTGCGCGGCCCAGGCGGCATGCAGCACGGCAGAGCGCGCCGTCTCGACCTTGACGAGCATGTCGGCGCACTTGTGGGCAATCGACTGAAAGGAGCCGATCACCCGCCCGAACTGCACGCGGGTCCTGGCGTAGTCGACCGACAGGTCCATGCAGCGCTGCGCGCCGCCGAGCGACTCCGCCGCGAGCGCGATGGCGCCGCGCCGCAGCGTGTCGGCCCTGAGGGCCTCACCCGCGGGTCCGGGCGCTGCCAGCCAGGTGTCGCTGTCGGCCACGACGGCGGTCGCCTCGACGACGGCGAGCCGACGGGTCAGGTCGAGCGTGGGGAGCGTCGTGACGGTCAGGCCCGGTGTGTCGGCGGCAAGCGCCACGAGCGTGGGACCGTCGGGACCATCGACCGCCAGCACGAGCAGGTCAGCGGCAGCTCCCTCGATCACGGCGCCGACGGTGCCCTGCAGGGTCAGGACACCCCCGGCTCGGCCGTAGCGCAGCGGCTGGCCGGCGTGGGGTCCGCGCTCGTGCGGCTCGTGCCCGAAGGCGGCGGTGACGCGCCCCTCTGCGATGCCGGGCAGCCAGTGGCCGGCGGCGGGCGAGGCGGCGGCGGCGCCGAGGGCGATGGCCCCGAGCGCGGTCGACAAGAAGGGCCCGGGCGCCACGACGCGCCCGAGCTCCTCCATGACGCCGGCGAGCGCCACGTGGTCGAGCCCGATGCCGCCAGCCTCCTCGGCGACGAGCATGGCGCCGAGCCCGAGCTCCTCGACCAGGCCGCGCCAGACGCGGGGCGGCAGGGTCTCGTTGCCGGCGGCCCGCGCCGGGTCAGAGGCCGCGAAGGCGAGCCCCGGCCCGCCTGAGGCCTGCAAGAAGCGGCGGAGGCTGTTGCGGATGGCGGCCTGGTCTTCGGTGAGGTCGAACTGCACGGGGACTCCCGGTCGATGCCGCAGCGTGGCGACGCCGACGCTAGAACACGTTTCAGTGCGTGCGGCAAGGGGGGCGGGCCCGCGCCCAGGGGTCGTCGGAGGCAGCTTTCATCGACAGCGCCAGCCGTGGCGGCTATGTGCGCTGACCGGGGCTGCTCGAGCCCCGCTTCGTGGAGAACGCTGGTCGATGAAGCACACACTCCGATGGTCGCTCCCCCCGCTCCTCCTCGCTGCATCGCTGGGCGCCTGCGCGCCCCTGGTGCAGGGTCCCAAGGACAAGATCACCGGCATTCCAGACTGGGTGCGCCGGCACGATGACGAGGACGGTCCCTCGGTACGGCGCGGCAGCCCACCACCCAGACCGGCACCGGCGTCGGTGCAGCCGGCGGTCCCGAACCCCTACCTGTCGCCCATCCCGCCTCCGCCGGCCCCGATGACCCCGCCTCCGCCGGCCCCGATGACCCCGGCTCCGGCGATCCCCACCCCCGTGGTCGACGAGGCCGCGCCGACGCCGGTGCCCGCACCGGAGGCTCCCCCCGTGCCTGTTGAGGCCCCGGCGGTTCCGGCGGCGCCGGAGGTTGCACCCGCGAGCGAGGGTTCGGGCATCCAGGAGTCACCCGCGCCCGCTGAGGTTCCGGCGGTCCCGGCGGCGCCGGAGGTTGCGCCCGCGCCCGTTGAGGTTCCGGCGGTTCCGGCGGCGCCGGAGGTTGCGCCCGCGAGCGAGGGTTCGGGCACGGCGGAGCCGCCCGCGAGCGAGGGTTCGGGCACGGCGGCGACGCC
>JBILLP010000568.1:0-2672 GCA_044376025.1 Bradymonadia bacterium | reverse complement strand
TGCGGTCGATCGCCTGGTCGCGGTGTTCGTGAAGGTAGGTGGCCTCGTGGATCAGCACGTCGACGCCCTGCACGGCCTCGACGACCCGCGGCGACGGTCGGGTGTCGGTGATGTAGGCGACGCTGCGGCCGCGGCGCGAGGCTCCGAGCACGTCGGCGGGCTGCACGACCCGCCCGTCGTCGAGCGTCACGGACTCGCCCCGCTGCAGCCGCCCGAACAGCGGACCGACCGGCACGCCGAGCTCCTTCGCCCGCTCGAGGTCGAAGCGCCCCACGAGGTCACGCTCCCTGAAGATGAAGCCATAGGTCGGCACCCGGTGCTCGACCTTGACGCTGGTGATGCTGTAGTCCGGCGTCGCGTAGACCTCGCCGGCGGCGTTCTGCACGAGCTCGAGCTCGAACGACGGGTGCAGGATGTTGAGCTCCTTGAGCACGGCGAGGTAGCGATCGAGCCCGCGCGGCGAGGCGATCACGACCTTCTCGCGGTGCCCGTTGAGCCCGACGGTGCCAAGGAAGCCTGGCAGCCCGTTGATGTGGTCGCCGTGGAAGTGGCTGATGCAGATGGCCTTGAGCCGGCTGGTCCGCACCCCGGCGCGGAGCGCCTGGAGCTGTGTGCCCTCGCCGCAGTCAAAGAGGAAGCAGTCGGGGCCGAACTGCAAGAAGACCGACGCCACGCTCCGACGCGGGGTCGGGCGGCCGGCGCTGGTACCCAGGAAGACAAGTCGCAGTTCACTCATCGAGCCTCGCGGGGCGGCCGAACCCCGGGCTGGCGGGGGTCGGCGGCGGGCGGGCGGGCTTGCCAGAGCCGACCGGGCGGCGCAAGAAGCGCGCGCGGTCGGCGATGCTGCCTAGAAGCAGAGGCCCATGAACGAGGGCACGACGTCGGGGTTCAGCGTGCCAGACTGGCAGGTGGTGCCGGTGCCGGCGCAGTCCTCGGGGAAGCCCTCGCGGCAGGCGTACACGCAGGTCGGGCCCGAGCCGAGGTCGAGGCAGAGCGTGCCGGGACCCGCGCAGGGGATACCCTCGGTCGTGCAGGTGTCGCCCTCGCTGCCGGGGTTGAACACGCCGCTGCAGAGGCCGAAGGCGAGGTTGCCGACGAGCGGCAGGATCGGGCTGCAGGTGGTGCCGCGCGGGCAGGCTGCCGTGTCGTGCGTGAGCGGCTCGCAGAGCGCCGCGCAGGTCGGGTTCTCGCGGCTGTCGTCGGTGAAGTCGAGGCAGACGGCGAGGTCGTCGCACTCCTCGATGGTGCCGCTCTGCGTGCAGGCGGCGCCGTTGGCGAGCGTGCCTGTCGTCGGGCTGCAGATGCCGTAGGGCGCGAGGGCCTGCGCGTCATCGGCGACGACCGGGAAGCAGGCGAAGTCGGTGCCGTCGCAGCCGTAGCTGCCGCCGGGCGTCCGGGGGAAGGGGTCGCAGGCCTGGTTACAGAAGCCCAGCCCGGCGACCGCGGCGCGGGCGCAGGCGCTGCCGGTGCCGCAGGGCCCGCGGCCGGCGAGCTCCTCGGTGACGTCACACATCTCGAGGCAGCGCGCGACGGGCTGGCCCGAGAGCTCCTCGCCGGTATTCACACACAGCAGCCCCTCCTGGCAGAATCCCTCGGCCTGGTTGCAGATCTCGTTCGCGGCGAACTCGTTGCCGCCCGGGGTGCCGGAGCACCTCCAGACGTTGACGCCCGAGCGGCCGATCGAGGGAATGCAGGACTGTCCGGCGTCACACTCCCCGGTCGAGAAGGCAGTGCAGTCGTTGCCGCAGATGCCGGGGCGGTTGCGCGGGGTGAAGTCGAGCGCTGCGAGGCAGGTCTCGCCGCCCGAGCAGTCGGCGTTGCCGTTGAGCCGGTTGCAGGGCGTCGTGCAGACCCGGTCGACGCAGACCAGGCCGCGCCCGCAGGAGTCGCTCGGCGGAGGCGTCGCCGAGGTGTCAACGCCGCACGGGTCGCCCTCGCCGGCCGTACCCGGGTCGAGGCAGAAGCTCGCGCCGTTGCCGATCGGCTGGCAGATCCCGGTGCCGCCGCAGGCCGCGGGGTCGAAGAAGTTGGTCAGGCAGTCGCCGGTGAAGCAGCCGCCCGCAAGGCCGTCGATGCCGCTCTCGATGTCGAAGCACCACGAGTTGACGGGGCAGTCCGACGACGAGGTGTCGTCAGCGTTGTCGGCATCGCAGCGCTGCACGCAGGTGGGATCGCTGTCGGCCCTGAAGGCGACGCAGGCGAACTCGTCGTTCTCGTCGGCCGCGCCCGAACAGGGCGCTCCCTGCTCAGCACAGCCGGAGGTGGTGTCGGGAGCCGTATCGGTGGTGCCGGTGTCGGTTCCGCCGGTGCCGGTGTCCACGGTGCCGGTATCGACCTCGACATCGAGGCCGCCACCGCCGGTGTCGTCGCCCCCGGTGCCCGTGTCGTCGGTGGTGCTGGTTTCGTCGGTCGCGCCGGTGTCGCGGCCGCCGGTGTCCACGGAGCCGGTGTCGCGTTCGTCGCCGCCGCCGCCGCCGCGCGGGAGCGACTGGTCTTCGCTGCAGGCGGTCGCAAGCACCGCGACCAGGCCGAGGCCAAGGAGGGGGAGGCGTGCATTCATGGTCTTCTCCAGGGAGTGGTGTCGGTTTGACTTCGGATGACGGAAGTCGCAGGCCCGATGCGTAGTGGGTTCGCAGATCGGGAGCAAACAAGCGCCGCAACCGTGGCGCCGG
>JBILLP010000102.1:0-8696 GCA_044376025.1 Bradymonadia bacterium | reverse complement strand
CCCGAGGCAGAGGAGGCAGAGCAGGGCCGCGGGGGCGCGGGCGAGGAGTCGGCGCATGGTGGCTGTCCGGAGCGGAGAGCGTGGGTGGGAGGTGTGTACCGCATCGGTGGCGGCGTACTCAAGCCCGGTGTTGTGGGGGGCTCGATGAGTCGGGCGGCGCGGCGGCGAGAGTGCACGGCCTGAACGGTAAAACTTGATCGTCGCGGTCGTCGCGGGTAGCGTGCTGGTTGGAGATTCTTCTCCGTGGACCCGTAGAGGGAAGCACAGATGTCGGTAATTCCTGCCACGAAGTTGGGACGAGGTTTCGCCACGCGCGTCGGACTGGCGGCAAGCCTTGTCGGGGGCGCGCTCGGGCTTTCGGGCTGCGCGGACGATGCGGGGACCACGTGGTCCTGCTTCATGCAGATCGAGTCGACGCCGCTGATCCCGGACGGGGTCGCGGCGATCAGCGGGACGGTATCGATCCTCGATGACTCGGCGACGCCGCCGGAGGTTGGCTCCGAGGTGAGCCTGCTGTCGACGACGGCGGGGATCCTGATCAACGGCCGGGAGCGGACGGGCTCGGCGGTCACCGACAGCGTCGGTGTGGCGCAGTTCGTGGTTTCGGCGAACAACACGGTGGCGGCGAACAGCACGGCGCCGGTGTACGCACTGTTCAAGAGCACGACGAAGGCGTGCGCGGTGTCAAACGTGCAGATCGGCGCTCCGCCCGACGGCTCCTGGTCGATCGCGGTGGCCAGTGACGAGGATCGGCTCGACTTCAACGGCTCGACGCAGCTCACGGTGACGGCGACGCAGGCGAACGGCTCGCCGGTCCCGGCCGGGACGCGCCTTGTGGTGTCGCTCCGCGACAGCGACCAGACGGCGGCGGACATCAACGGCAGCGACGGCCCGGTGCGGGTCGCGGCGACGAGCAACGGCCAGGCCTTCTTGACCCTGTCGGTCGGCAGCGAGGAGCAGGTCGGCTCACGCGCCAGCGTCCAGGTCTGCGTCGACTTTGCCGACGAGCGGTTCGGCGAGCAGCGCTGCACCTCGGTGCGCGTGGGAGAAACCAAGGACTACGACTGCCAGTACAACTACTCGGACACCAAGATCAAGGCGAACGGCTCGGACACCGCGACGGTCACCTTCGCGGTCTTCGCACCGGACCCGGTCGAGGTGGTGAACGCGCAGTTCAACGCCACGCTGGCGCTCGGCACGCTGCTCGACGCCGACACCGACGCCTCGCTCGGCAACTCGGTCGGCCCGGTGGTGGTCGGCGACGACGGTCAGGTCGAGTTCGGCATCCAGGCGCCGAACACGCCCGGCCTCGCCGGCACGCGCGCCTCGGTGACCTTCGCCAACCTGCCCGAACCGGTCGTCTGCCGCGGCAGCGACATCGAGTTCCTCGCCAAGCCCGACTGCGAGTTCAGGAGCATCCAGCCTGAGCAGCTCGGCGTCGACCAGTCGGGCTTCGCAGAGACCGGCATCCTCACCTACTGCTTCACCCAGGCCGACGGCACCCCGCTGCCGGCCGGCGAGCCGATCTCCTTCAGGCTCACCGTCACGACGACCGACACCGCCCTGTCAGGCACGTCGGCACAGACCGACGACGCCGGCTGCGCCACCGTCCAGCTCACAACCGGCACCCTCGCCGGCATCGTCGAGGCCGAGGCAAGCTACCAGTATGGCGACTCGACCTCGAGCTGCACGTCGGGCGGTATCACCGTCAACGGCTTCAGGCCGACCGAGCGCGGGCTCAACCTCTACTGCTCGGGCAACGACGGTGAGAACATCGGCGCCCTGTTCGCGAACCTCCGGCCCGGCACCGTGTCGTCGCAGTGCGCCATGACCTGCGGCGCCACCCTCCGCGACCGCTACAGCAACCAGATCCGCACCGACTGGCCGGTCTACTTCGCCTCCGAGATGGGCGTGATCAACTCGCCCACGGTCGCCAACGGCAGCGGCCGCGCGGTGACCAGCTTCATCGCCGATGGCCAGATCCCCCGCGACGTCGAGCCCTTCCCCTCGGAGCCGCGCTACGAGATGCCCGATGGCGAGGTGCGCAACCCCCGCGACATGCTCGTGACCGTCATCGCCTGGACCGTCGGCGAGGAGGGCTTCGTCGATGCAAATGGCAATGGCCGCTACGACGAGGGCGAGGTCTTCTTCGACCTCGGCGAGCCCTTCATCGACGCGAATGACAACGGCGTCTTCGACCCGGGCGAGCCCGACGGAGAGCGCTTCATCGACACCAACATCCCCGACTCCGGCAACCGCGCCGGTGTCTACGACGGCCCCAACGGCCAGTGGGACGCCTACACCCTCATCTGGACCGAGGCGAAGATCGTCCTGACCGGCTCGCCGCTCCTCGGCAGCATCGAGGGCATCGGCGGCGCCAGGAGCACCCAGTTCGGTGCCGCGCCGAACGACGACAGCATCTACCCCGAGGTCTTCAGCTTCTTCTACGCCTTCGACACCGACTCGACCTTCGCCTTCGATGGCGACTTCGGCAGCCCCCTCGGCATCAACGGCGTCGGGACCACCGTGGTCCGGTACTTCCCCCGCGACCTCTACCTCAACATCGTCAACCCCTCGTTCTCCGCCGAGATCGAGACCATCGGAGACTGCGACATCAACCCCACGGTCTCGGGCCTCGATTTCTCGGTCAACGGCTTCTTCAAGTTCGCCGGCATGTCCTGGGGCCGCCGTGCTGAGCCGCTCCCGAACGCCGCGAACCCCGAGCGGTACGTCTACGAGCCCTACGTTGAGGACTTCTTCTCGCGCCGGCCCGATGATTCGCTGGCCCAGGCCCACGGCTCGGCCATCCTGACGACGACCCTCCCCGACGATTTCGAGCTTCCTGATGGCGGCTGTGGCCTTGGCTTCAGCTACCAGCTCTCCGAGGACTCCGGCTCCTGCTCCAGCAGCGTTGACGGAGACATCGTCATCCCGATCGAACCCTTCTAAGATGCCTCCAGAGGGAGCCTCGGCAGGCCCCATCGGCGTCTTCGATTCCGGTGTCGGTGGCCTCACCGTCCTCAAGTCCATCAGGCGGCTCCTCCCTCACGAAGACCTCCTCTATCTCGGTGACACCGCCCGCGTGCCCTACGGCAACAAGGCGCCCGAGACGATTCGCCGATACAGCGTCAACATCGCCCGGGACCTTGAGGCCCGGGGATGCAAGGCGCTCGTCATCGCCTGCAACACCGCCTCCGCCTTTGCCCTCGAGGCTGTGCGCGAGGCCGTCTCAATGCCCGTCCTCGACGTCATCCAGCCCGTCGCTCACGAGGTAGGGCAGCGCCACGCCTCAGGCCGGATCGCCGTGCTCGGTACCCGCGGTACCGTCCGCAGCGGCGCCTACACCCGCGCCCTCGCCGCCGCTGCTCCCGGCGTCTCCGTGGTGCAGCAGGCCTGCCCACTGCTTGTCCCCCTCGCCGAGGAGGGCTGGACCTACGGCAACGTCGTCGCCGAGGTCGCCCGCACCTACCTGCTCCCGCTGTTCGGGGCCTCCGCCGGCGCACCCGATGGCATCATCCTCGGTTGCACCCACTACCCGCTGCTGCGCGACGTGCTCCGCGAATCGATCCAGGCCGTCGCCGGACGCGACCTCCCCATCCACGAGTCGGGCCCCTGCACCGCACTCAGGCTCGCCGAGGCGCTCGCGGCGCTACGCCTCGACAACCAGGCCAACCGCACCGGGCGTGTCCGCTACCTCGTCACCGACGACCCCGAGGCCTTTCGCGCCATCGGTGAGCGCTTCCTCGGCGAGCCCGTCGCCGTCGCCGAGCACGTCGACGTGTCCTGATACGTGCAGGTTGCAGCGATCGACCCGCATGGTAGAGTGTACGCCTGACCACACGACGTAGGTGTCGCATGCAGATGGGCTTCAACAACGACATCGACTACCGCGGCCTCGTCGTCCACATCCAGACCGAAGACCACGGGCTGGGCACGCGCAAGATCACCTCGCAGGTCTTCCACTCCGGCGCGATCCTCGACTCCCGGACCATCTCCTATGCCGACCAGATCGCCGGCATCGAGGACCCCGACGAGCGCGACGAGTTCATCCGCAAGCAGATGCGGACCATCCACAAGTACTTCTACCGGCGCATCCACGAGGGGCACTACGACGCCCGCATCAGGCTCGCGCCCGCCGCCGCGCAGCCGGTCGACGAGGTCGTCGAGGCGTTCGAGCCCGCACCGCCGCCGATGCCCGTCGTGCCCGAGGACGCCGGCGTCGAGACGCCCGCAGAGATGCTCGCATTCGAGGGCTTTGCCGTCGCCGGCGAGCTCGCCTCGCTCGGCAAGGAGTACGAGCTGCACAGCCGGGGAGCCCCGCTCACCGACGAGGCACTCGCCGCGGACCGCGACGTCGACGAGCTCGAGCCCGACTACATCGATGAGCCAGCCGCGACGGGCCCGCTTGGCGACCTCGCGCCCGAGGCCGCGGAGACGGCGCGTGCGGTCGTCTCCCGTACGAGTGGCTCGGTGATCACCGTCGGCGGCATCGGGACAGGCCAGAACGCACCGGTCGTCTATGGCCGCGCACGTGCCTGGCGTGGCTTCGACGATCCCGACGATGACCTCCGCTTCGCCGCAGCGCTCTACGACGCGATCCACGCCTTTCGCGCCGATAGCTCCGCCCGCGGCTGACCCGGGCCACGCCGTTGGCCTCGTGGCTGCTCGCCGCCCTGCTCGCGACCGCGCCTGCGACCGCGGTGCCCAACCCCTGCGAGCCGCGCTGGATCGGCGAGGCCGGGACCGCCTCGCTACAGGCCGCGTGCACCGCGCACCGCGTCGCACGGCAGGCCCGTGACCTCGCCTCGTCGAGCGCACCCGCACACCGCAACCAGCTCGCCGCGCGACGGCAGGCCGTGAACGCCGTGCATACGGCGCTGTCGAGGCTGCGAGGCTACGCGGCGGGGCCCGGCTTTCGCCGGCTCAAGGGCGGGCTCCGCCTGCCGATCGCCGGCCGCCCCGTCAACGCCGGCTTTGGCGAGCGGCCGCGCTTCAGCAGCCCCACCGTCACCCGCCACACCGGGCTGTCGTTCTCGGCGAGGCCAAACGACCAGGTCGTGTCGGTCGCCAGGGGCGTCGTCGTCGCCGTGGTCGACCTCGTCGGCTTCGGTCAGACGGTCGTCGTCGACCACGGCGACGGCTACACCACCACCTTCGCGCAGCTCGCCAGCGTGGCGGTCCACCCGGGCGACCCGGTCGCCGCAGGCACCCGCATCGGACGCGCCGGGGTGGACTCACCGTGGGGAATCCGCGAGATCTACTTCGAGATCCGGCACCAGGGACTCCCGCTCGACCCGCGTGACTGGTTCGTGCCCGGCAGCATCGTCATCCCCGACCTCCAGCCACCGTGGCGCCGACCCGCGCGCCCCCGCCCCTGACACCATGCAACGACCCACCCGCTCCCGCCTTCGACGCTCCTTCGCCTCCGGACTCCTGCTTGGCGGGTGCGCCGGGCTCGCCGGCGGCCTGACGCTGAGCCTGCTGCTGTCTGCACCGGCCGCGGGCGGCGCCTCGCCCTACCCCCACTTCGACCTCTTTGCAGAGGTCTTTCACCGCATCCGCACGACCTACGTCGAGCAGATCCCCTCGGAGCAGCTCGTCGATGCGGCGGTGCGCGGCATGGTCAAGGAGCTCGACCCACACAGCTCCTTCATGAACCCCGACCAGTTCAAGGCGCTGCGCGACGACAACCGCGGCCAGTATGTCGGGGTCGGCCTCGAGCTCGAGGTCGTCGACGGCAACGTCGGGGTCAAGCGTGTGATCGAGGGCGGCCCGGCGGCTGACGCCGGCTTCATGCCCGGCGATGTCTTCATCAGCATCGACGAGGTGTCGGTCGAGGGCGCCGCGACGAGCGACGTCTCACAGAAGCTGCGCGGACCGCGCGGGGTGACCCTGACCGTCGTGGTCTCACGCAAGGTCGAGGGCGTCGCAACCGAGGTCACGCTCCGCGTCACCCGCGACACGATCCGCACCGAGGCGTTGACCTCGCGCTTCGTCGCGCCGGGCTACGGCATGGTGTCGATCGGCTCCTTCCAGGCCGACGTCGGCGAGCGACTGCGCGCCGCGATCGACGACCTCGAGGCAGAGAACCAGGGCGAGCTGCGAGGCCTGATCCTCGACTTGCGGAACAACCCCGGCGGCCTGCTCGCAGAGGCGATCTCGGTCGCCGACGCCTTTCTCGACGACGGCGTCATCGTCAGCACCCGCGGCCGGCAGGGCGGCAGCAGCGAGGAGTTCGCGGCGCGCCGCAGCGACACGCGCTACCGGGGTCCGCTCGTGGTGCTCGTCAACGCCGGCAGCGCCAGCGCCTCTGAGGTCGTGGCGGGCGCCCTGCAGGACTCCCACCGCGCGATCGTGGTCGGCAACCAGACCTACGGAAAGGGCTCCGTGCAGTCGATCGTCGAGCTGCCCGAGGGCTACGGCATGAAGCTGACCACCTCGCTCTACTACGCGCCGTCGGGCCGCTCGATCCAGAACGACGGCATCACCCCCGACCTCGTGCTCGACTCCGCCACCGCCGCCACCGCGCCGGCCCGCCCCGTCCGGCGCGAGCGCGACCTCGACGGCGCGCTGCCGAACCCCGCGCCCGGCAAGGGCGATGAGCTCGGGCTCGGCGCCATCGACGACCTGCAGGTCAGGGCTGCGGTGAACCAGCTCGTCGCCATCGACCGGTTCGTCGGGCGGGGGCGCTGACCGACCGTCAGGGCGCGTCGCTGACGAAGCAGCCGCCGATGTCGTCGCAGGCGGCGTCGGCGATGCAGGCCGCAATCCCGCTGGTGGCGGGGTTGACCTCGGACTGCGCGCCGCACGCACGCACACACTGCTCTGCAGAGGTCCCGAGGCCGAGCGACTCGAGCTCGCCACACTGCCACGCGCGCACGCAGGCCTGGCCGCACCGGGTCGCGACGCTGATGCAGGAGCAGTCGGCGCAGACCTCGAGCGGCGAGCAGCCCGAGCAGGCGCACGGCTGCTCTCCGGAGCCCTCTCCCGAGCCGTCGCCCGAGCCGTCGTCGACCTCGACGTCTCCGCGCAGCACACACTGGCGGCCGAGCAAGGCACCCGATCCCTCATCGAGGCCCGAGGCCGACACGACGTCGCGTACCTCGACACAGACGGCGAAGAGGCGCCGGTTGGTCTCGACCGGCAGCGGGGCGCAGGCATTGGGCGCTGGTGCGACGGTGGAGCCGCCGGCGCCTGAGCCCGACGCATCGCCCGAGCCGCCCGAGCCCTCTGCGGCCCCCTCTGCAGACCCCTCCGCGGAGCCACCCGATCCGTCACCCGAGCCAGCGGGATCGCCCGAGCCGTCGATCGACGACTCCGGGATCTCGAGGTCCCCGGTGACCGGGCGACCGTACCAGGCGTCGAGCACGGTCGAGAGGCCGGGGTCGGTGGGGATCTCGCTCGCGGCGATCGGCCGGTCGGGACGGATGTACACGACCGCGCAGTCGAGGTCGGTGACGCAGCTCACCTGCAGCGCCCGCTCACGGGCAACGAGGTACTTCTCGAGCTCGTCGCAGTCGGGCTTCTCGCTCGGCGAGTCACAGGCAGCGAGGAGGAGCGCGCAGAGCGCGGCGAGGCGGGTGAACGACATGGTGGACTCGAGGACGGGGCGCGCGGCCCACGGGGGAGGAGCCTCCCTACCAAGGCTCGCGGCTCGGCTCAATTGCGACCGGCGTCAGGGCAGCGTGGTGCGGCGGGTGAAGAAGTAGGCTCCCTTGACGGCGCCCCAGACCTGGGTGTCGCCGCTGTCGTAGCCGCGGTCCCACGACACGAGCTGGGTGGCGTCGAGCACGACCGTCGAGGTCGCGTAGCTCGCGCCCCGGAGCTGGCTCGGGCAGCCCTTGTCGTGGGTGCCGCCCGACCAGGACTCACCCTCGCGCACGAGCGTCACGGCACAGCCGACCTTCTCCTCGACCTCGGACGCCTCGACCCTGCCGGGCTCCGCGGCGTCGCACTGCCCGACATGCGGGGCGGGGTCGCTGAACTCGAAGACGCGCGACACGACGGCGCCGTCGGGCCCCGGCTCGACCACGTAGAGCCGCTGGCGGTAGGGCTCCCGCAGCTTGTCGGCCCGCGCCTGCTCGACGTAGAGCACGTGCCGGCCGAGCGTTGGTGCCGCGACCGGGCAGATCGACAGGTGGATGTCGAAGTACTCCGCGTCGCGCTGCGCCTGGTCTGCGGAGTCGAAGCGGCCGGTCAGCAGCCGGGCGACCTCTGCGGCGGCATCGGGCGCGGTGGGCATCGACGTCGGGCCGGTCGACGCACGTGGGGCCGCTCCACAGGCGGCGGTCAGGCCGCAGAGGGCGGCGAGGGCGAGGTGTCGGGGCGGCGGCGCGTGCATCGGGGGCCTCAGGCATGGACCGCGCGCGAGGCGCGGTGCTTGGGATCGGGTTTCCAGAACAGCGACAGCAGCGCCGGCAGCAAGAAAAGGTCGCCGAGGATGCAGCCGAGCACCGTGACGGTCATCAGCTCGCCGAAGAGCCGCACCGGCACGAACGAGCTCGCGAACAGCACGCTCATGCCGGCCGCGAGCATCAGCGACGTGAACAGGATGGCTCGGCCCGTGCCTCGCGCCGTCCGCAGGATGGCCTCCTCCTTGGAGTGCCCCTCGCGCACCTCCTCCAGCAGCCGTGCCAGCACGTGGATGGTGTCATCGACCGCCAGGCCGACCGCGATCGAGAAGATGATCACCGAGG
>JBILLP010000603.1:0-2687 GCA_044376025.1 Bradymonadia bacterium | reverse complement strand
AGGCCTCGGTGTTGGTGTCGGCGAGGGCCGTTGACGGGGCCGCGTTGACGCGCACGCGCCATGGATTCGTCCAGGCGGCGCCGTCCCAGCGGTACTTCCGAAGGCCGCCGCCGTTTCCGGCCGAGCCATCGTCGCACACATAGGCGGTGTCGGGCGTGCCATCGACGTTGGTGTCGAAGATCACGAACCCGTAGGGCGACGCCGACGTCGTGAAGAGCGCCGTGGGCGTCGAGGTGGTGGTGGGAGCGGCTGTCGCGTACCTGTAGATGCCGGCCGAGCCTGACCCGGTCGAGTAGTATAGCACGCCGTTGTAGATCTCGACGTTGCGGAAGTTTCCGGCCGAGATCGACGTGACCGACGCCCCGTTGTAGTAGGTGACGCCTGAGTTGTTGGCGCCGATGTACCCGGTCGTGGCCGTCAGCGGGACGATGCTGCGCAGGTTGCTGCCGGCGAGCACGGTCGAGTTCCCGAAGGTGTAGCGGGTGCTCGACGCGACCGAGAGGTTCCCGTCGAAGATGTTGCCGACGCGGTTGACGCCCGTCGCCGACACGAGGCTCGTCGTGGGGATCGGGGCGTCGTAGCCGGCGAGCGCCACGACCGCGCCACGAGCGCCGAAGAAGCCCTGGCTGCCCGCGGTCCCTGAGTTGATCAACCGGTTGTTGGGCGTGCCGACGACCGTGGGCATCGTGGTGGTGCTGACGACCGTGCCGCCGGTCGGGAGGTACTCCTGCAGGCTGACCGCGTTGCCCGTGCTGACCAGCGTCGCGACGCCGTCGCCGACGCGTGACACCAGCACGTTGCCACCGGCCTGGCAGGTGTTCTCCCATGGCCAGAAGCCCGTATCGCAGGCGGTGACGATGCAGGTGCCCCAGGCGGAGCCGTTCCAGGTCTGCGTGCCCGTGCCGTTGGTGATCGAGCAAGAGCGGGTGTCGCTCGTGCAGACGCCCGACTCGACGTGGAAGCCGCTCGAGCAGGCCGTCGCGACGCAGCTCCCATAGGCGGAGCCGTTCCAGGTCTGCGTGCCGGTCGTGGTGTTCAACGGCATCGGCGAGCAGCTGATCACGTCGGCGTCACAGGCGTTGCCGTTGGCGTGGTAGCCGCTGTTGCACGAGGACAGCGTGCAGAGCCCGTAGGCGGAGCCGTTCCAGGTCTCGGTGCCGGTGCCATTGGCGATCGAGCACGACCTGACGTCGCTGGCGCACACGCCGCCCTCCTGGTGGAAGCCCGTGCTGCAGCCGCAGGTGTTGCTGCAGCCGTTGGTGTCGTTCGTGTCGCCGTCGTCGCAGAACTCGACCGGGTCGAGCACGCCGTCGGTGCAGAAGTCAGTCTCGCCCGGCACGCTCTGGCACGAGCTGTTGCACACCGTGCAGGCCAACACCGAGTAGGCGCACTCCTCGGTCGCGCTGTTGCCATCGTCGCAGGTCTCGCCGCTGTCGATGACGCTGTTGCCGCAGCCTGCCGCGATGCAGCTGCCGCCCGACAGCGTGAAGCCCGAGTCGCACGAGGTCGCCACGCAGGCGTTCCAGCCGGTGCCGTTCCAGGTCTGCGTGCCGGAGCCGCCGGTCACCAAGCAGGAGCGCGTGTCGCTCACGCAGGCGTTCGACTCCGCGTGGAAGCCGCTGTTGCAGCTCGTCACGAGGCAAGAACCCCAGGCGCTGCCCGTCCACGTCTCGCTGCCGGTGCCGTTCGACACGAAACACGACCTGACGTCGGAGACGCAGGCGTTCGACTCCGCATGGAAGCCGCTGTTGCAGCTCGTCACGAGGCAGACACCCCAGGCGCTGCCCGTCCACGTCTCGCTGCCGGTGCCGTTCGACACCGAGCAGGAGCGCGTGTCGCTCACGCAGGCGTTCGACTCCACGTGGAAGCCGCTGTCGCACGACGTCGCCTGGCAGGGGCCGTAGCCCGAGCCGTTCCACACCCTGATGCCGCTGCCGTTGGACACCGAGCACGACTGCGTGTCACTCGTGCAGACGCCGCCCTCGAGGTGGAAGCCGGTGCTGCACGCGCAGCTCAGCGAGCACGAGCCGGTGCCGTTGGCCGCGCCGGCGTCGCATTCCTCGGTGCCCTGCACGAAGCCGTCTCCGCAGGCGGCGTTCTGGCAGGCGTTGGTGCAGGCGTCGGTGTTGCTCGCGTTGCCGTCGTCGCACTGCTCGGTGCCCTGCACGAAGGTGTCGCCGCACCGCGCCGCGACGCAGGCGTTGGTGCAGGCGTCGGTGTTGCTCGCGTTGCCGTCGTCGCACGACTCGGGCCAGGTCGTGGCGCTGTCGCCGCATCGGGCGTAGATGTCGACGCCGCGGAAGACGTAGTTGCCGCCGGCCGTCGCGAGCACCGTGAACGCGCTCGGGATCGCGGTCGTGCCACCGCCCGTCGGCTCGGTCTCGCTGAAGCTGATCAGGCGCGAGGGCGTCTCCGTCGTCGTGGCGTAGAGGGTCGCGGTGTTGGTCGAGGCGTTCCAGCCGCCAGCCAGGCCGCGCACCGCCGCCACGCTGGCGATCGCGGTGCTGAACTGGGCGCTGGTGGCGATGCGCCGGCTCCAGGTGTTCGTCCAGACACCGGCGACGCGGTCCCATCGCTGCACGCCGCCGGCGACGATCGTGGTCCGGTCGTCGGCGATGTAGGCGCGGTCCAGCGTACCGTCGTTGTTGGTGTCGAAGATCACGAACCCGAAGGGGCTCGAACTGGCG
>JBILLP010000567.1:0-2689 GCA_044376025.1 Bradymonadia bacterium | reverse complement strand
GGCGGGCATCACGGCGCAGGGGCCCGACCTCGTGCACGTCTGCGACGACGCCGTGCGCGGGATCGGCGCAGCGGCAGCCCGGGTCGCCGGTGTTCCGCTGCTGGTGATCTCGGTGTCAGACAAGCCTTGGGCCGAAGCGCGCACAGGCGCCGCGTCCGATCTCGCGGCGCGGCTCAGCCGGAGGTTCCCCGACGCAGCGCGCCGCATCGAGCGTGCCGTCGAACCCTGGCGGGTGGGCCCGCAGACCGCGACCCTGAACATCGCGTCGAACCACGAGGCCGCCGCGGTGCACGAGGAGCACATGCGGGTTGATCCGCTCCGCTGGGTTGCGCTCGAGGCCGGCCTCGGGCTGGCGCTCGGCGGCGGCGCACCCGATGCCCCGCGCGAGGCCGACCGGTCCGGTCGCGTTGCGGTGTGCGCCCCGACCGAGGCGGAGGCAGACTCGTGGGCGGCAGAGATCCGGCGCGTGGCGTGGGTTTCTGACGTGACGGTCGTCACCGGTTCGGTGGCAGAGGGGCTGCGCGCGCGCCGCTACCGGAGGGTCTGCGCCGCGGTGGTGCATCCGGGCGTTGCCGACGTGGGGCGCGAGGTGGCGCTGGCGGCCCGGGCTGGCGCGGCACCGGTCGCGCCGGTCGCCGATCCGGGCACCCGGTGGGTGGCGCGGAGCGACGCGGGCAAGCTCTACTTCGGCGCGCGCGCGGAGACGGCCGCTGCTCGGCTGAGCGACCTGTTCGAGGCGGGCGTGGAGCCGTCCTCGCGCCGTGCGAGGCAGTTCGCGTGGCGACACCTTGACCGCGACGCGGTGCTCGAGCGCGTCCTGGGCTGGTACCACGACCTGTTGGCACTCGAGCTGGAGCCTGGGGCGTTCGCGTCGCTCGACCTGTCGGCGCTCGGGGGCGCCCAGCCCGATGCGGCCGTTGGCCGTGCGCCGCGCGACCTGCTGACAGGCCTCGGCCGAAGGTAGGGCGGGGCTAGATGCCGGCGGCGGCGCGGAGCGCGGCGGCGCGGTCGGTCCGCTCCCACGTGAACCCGGCGCCGTTGCGGCCAAAGTGGCCATAGGCCGCCGTCGGCCGGTAGATCGGACGCTCGAGGTCGAGTGTCCGGATGATGCCGTAGGGGGTCAGGCTGAAGTGCTCGCGCACGAGCTGCTCGATGCGCTGCTCGTCGATCACGGCCGTGCCGAAGGTGTTGGCGAGCACCGAGACCGGCTCCGCGATGCCAATGGCGTAGGCAATCTGAATCTCGCAGCGCTCTGCGAGGCCGGCGGCGACGACGTTCTTGGCAACGTAGCGAGCCATGTAGGCGGCCGAGCGGTCGACCTTCGACGGGTCCTTGCCTGAGAAGGCGCCGCCGCCGTGGCGGCCCATGCCGCCGTAGGTGTCGACGATGATCTTGCGACCCGTCAGCCCGCAGTCGCCCATCGGGCCACCGGTAACGAACCGGCCTGTCGGATTGACGTAGATCTTCATGTCCGGGAGCCTGAACTCCGGCGGGATCACGGCCTTGATGACCTCTTCGACGACACCCTCCCGGATGGTCTCGTTCGACACATCGGGCGAGTGCTGCGTCGACACGACGACGGCAGAGACGCCAACCGGGCGGCCATTCTCGTAGACGACCGAGACCTGGGACTTGGCGTCGGGGCGCAGCCACGGCAGCTCGCGGCTCTTGCGCAGGTGGGCGAGCCGGTGGGTGAGCTGGTGCGCGTAGGTGATCGGCATCGGCATCAGCTCGGCGGTCTCGCGGCAGGCGAAGCCGAACATCATGCCCTGGTCACCGGCGCCCTGCTCCTCGGGAGCGGTCCGGTCGACGCCCTGGTTGATATCCTTGGACTGCTCCTCGACGGCGACCAGGATGCCGCAGGTTGCTCCGTCGAAGCCGACCGACGAGTCATTGTACCCGATGTCGAGCACAACCTGGCGGGCGAGCCGCGCGTAGTCGATGCCGGTCCCCGAGGGCAGGGTGATCTCGCCGGCGAGGAGCACGAAGCCCGTCTTGAGCAGCGACTCGCAGGCGACCCGGGCCTTGGGGTGGAGGCTCAGCGCCGCGTCGAGTACCGCATCGCTGATCTGGTCGGCCATCTTGTCAGGATGGCCCTCGGACACGGACTCGGACGTGAAGACGTGGTTTCGGGACATGGGCGTCGACTGCGTGGCTTTGTGGCGAGGATGTTTCTCCCGGACCCCGCGGGGGGCACGCCCGGAGACGCGCGGGAGCTAGAGGGAGCGGACCGCTGGTGTCAAGGCACGCAGCATCGCCGCAACGGCTCCGCAAGCGGTCGGGAGCCTGATCGACTGCCGGGCGCGAGGTCATGCCGGGGGACGTCCGGCTGCCCGGAACGCCTGTGACCCGGTTGTCAAATTTTCGCCTTGACAGCCGCGGTCTCGAAGTGGATAGACGCGCCGCTCTCAACGGTGCCCCTCCCACACGGAGTGAGGTCCGTCGACGACCTATCCGCTGCGGCCTCGCCGCACATTCGTGAACTGTCGGCCCACGGGCCGGCCTCCTCGCCGAGAGGATGCCGATGAACCTGGAAACCATGAATGATGTCACCGATTCGACCGCATGGGACGCTCCCTCCGTGGGCTCCATGTTGCGGGCGGAGCGTGAGCGTCGTGGCCTGACGCACAAGGAGCTGGCCGGGGTGACCCGGATCCAGCAGCACCTGCTCGGATACCTCGAAGAGGAC
>JBILLP010000566.1:0-2694 GCA_044376025.1 Bradymonadia bacterium | reverse complement strand
CTTCTGGGGCTTTGCCGACAACGTGTCGGAGATCACCGGCGACGACTGGCGGACCTACACCGCCGAGCCCGAGGTCGACCCGGTCGGCCCGCGGTCGAGCTTCTTCTGCACTCGGGGCGACAACGTGTCCGTGCGCAACGAGTGGCTGCCGTGGGACACTCAGTGCATCCGATTTGATGGTTTCTTCCGCTACGTCGGCTTCCGGCTGGTGCGGACGGCGACGGCAGAGGAGTGGGCGACGCAGCCCCACGTGGGCGGCACGCCGTAGCGGGCGGGGCGTCGCGCGCGGCTCACTCGACCACGAGCCGCGAGCGTCCGCCCTCGGACTGCTCGACCCGCACGCGCGCCGCGACCCGTTCGGTCAATGCGCCTACGTGCGAGATGATGCCGACGCGCGCACCCCCGGCCTGCAGCGCCTCGAGGGCCTGCATTGCCTGGTCGAGCGACCGCGGATCGAGCGTGCCGAAACCCTCGTCGAGCAGCAGCGTCTCGATCGGCAGCCGGTGGCGGCGCATTGAGGCCAGGCCCAGCGCCAGCGCGAGCGAGCACAAGAAGGTCTCGCCTCCCGACAGCGTCGAGACGGGTCGGGTCTCGTCGGCGAGCTCGAGGTCGAGCACCGCAAATTCGAGCGTCGGCAGGCCGTTGTTCTCGAGGCCGCGAAACCGGTAGCGCGGCGCCAGCAGCTCAAGCTGCCGGTTCGCGGCGTCGAGCAGGAACTGCAGGTTCCGCGCCTGCGCGGCCTCCATGAAGCGCTGCCCCCCGTTGACCCCGATCAGCTCGTTGATCTGGCTCCACACCGCGAGCTCCGCCTGCCGGGCCTCGAGGTCCCCCCGCAGCTCCGCCACGTCGGCGAGCGTGGCTTCTTCGGCCCGCCGCATCTCCTGCAGCCGCGCCTGGTCCGCGGCGGCGGCGCGCGACGCCGTGTGCGCATCCTCACGGGTTGCCTGCGCCGCCTCGAGCGTCACCGCCGACGCAGCCCCGGGCTCCCAGCCCGCAGGTCGCGCGCCCAAGTGCGCGCCGAGCAGCTCCGACGCCTGCTCCGTGCGCTCCCGCGCCGCCCGGACGGCCCGGTCCGACGCCCCCACCCGCTCCCGGAGCTCCCGCTGCTCCCCATCACCCAGCCGCGCCGCACGCACGGCCGACTCCTCGACACCCCGGGCTCCCAGCCAGCCCCCGAGGGCGGCGCGGGCCGCGTCGCGCCTCTGCTCGTGCCCGGCTGCCTGACCCTGCAGCAGCGCTACGTCACGCCCACACTGCGAGTACCGCTCACCCGCGACGCGGGCCGCGGTCGCGGCCGCTGCCTCGGCCTCACGCGACGTGCTCACCGCCTGCTCCAGGCCTGCGGCGACCTCGTCAGGCAACGCGCCCGCCAGGTGCTTCTGCGCCTCGCGTGTGGCCTCGTCAGCGGCCCGCGCCGCCTCAACGTGCGCGGCTTCGAGCACCCGGGCCTCCGCTTCGGCGGCCTCGCGCCGCGCCTGTGACGTCGTCAGCTCCTGGCCTGCCGCCTCCAGCTCGGCGGTCGTCGCCTTCAGTGCCCGTGCGGCCGCCCGGGCGTCGTCGATGCTCACGCGGGCCCTCTGCACCCGTTCGCGGATGTGCTCGGGAGCGAGGTCGTCGGGCGGTGCCGGCTCCTCAGGCTGGAGCGCTGCGGCGATCCGGAGCGCCTCGCGCCGGGCCTCCGCCTCGGTCGCCTTCGCGGCGGTGACCTCGCCGCTGCACCGCTCCAGGTCGCCGGTCGCCTGTTCGAGGGTTGCCCGGCAGTTCTCGACGGTCGTTTGCAGCACCTGGAGCTGCGAGGTCGCGTCGGCCAGGGCCTTGTGGGCGGTGCGGGCGGCGCTGGCTGCTGCGGTGGTCGTCGCGAGGTGGCGCCCGATGCGCTCCGCCCTCGCGCGGGCGGCATCCCGGGCCTCGCTGGCGCCTGCGGGGTCTGGCTGCGACGGCTCGACCCTGCCGCCCTGCGCGGTGCGGAGCGCCTGCTGCCAGTCGTCGCCGGCGCGCGCGTGGGCGCCCTGCAGCTCGGTGTGTCGCAGCCTCGCCGCATCGAGCGTGGAGCTGAGCCGTGCGACCTCGACGCGCTGCGTCCCGACGGCCGATTCGGCCTGCTTGACCCGCTGCTCTGCCTCGCCGAGCCGTTCGCGGGCCTCGTCGTGGGCGGCGCGGTCGGCGTCGGCCGGACGGTCGCGCCACGGGTGCTCGAGTGCCCCGCAGACCGGGCAGGGCGAGGTGTCGACGAGGGTGGCCCGCTGGTCGAGCAGCTCGACGACACGCCGGCGGGCCTCGAAGGTCTCGCGCCGTTCGTGGCAGGTCTGTTCTGCGGCGGCCTGGGTAGCGTTCGCGAGGTCGAGCGCGTCGCTGGCCCGGGCCACGAGGGACTCCGCCTCTGCCGCCCGTGCGGCCTGCGCCTCGAGTTCGCGGGCGGCGTCGAGCAGCAGGGTCGCCTGTGTGGCGACCCTGTCCCAGTGTCGCGCAGAATCCTCTGCCTGGGTGCGGGCGTCAGACAGCTCCCTGGGCGCGGAGTCGGCGTCGAGACCGGGGAGCCCGAGCTCGGCGCGGGCGTCGTCGAGGGCGGCGTTCAGCGCGACATCGGCCTCGTTGGCGTCGTCGCGTCGCGGCTCGGACTGCTTGGTGTGCCGCTGCTCGGCCTGCTCTGCCTGCTGGAGCGCCGCCTCTGCGTTTCGCCTTCGCTCCTCGGCC
>JBILLP010000101.1:0-8745 GCA_044376025.1 Bradymonadia bacterium | reverse complement strand
AAGGTTTGCTCCGGCTTTGAGCTCGCGGTCTCGCTCGCGGCCCCCGGCGAGGCAACCTACTCGACGCTCGTCTCGCCCGGCCCTGCGGAGCTGTTCGAGGATGAGTCCGCGTCGATTCCGGCCACGGCCGGCTTCGCGGTTGACTACGATGCGGCGAGCTGCCCGAACCTGATCGGCTTCAGGTTCGCCAACGATGTCAGGCCTTCGCCGGGCGCGGTCTACCGGGTCACCTACCCGGTGCTCTCAGACGACCGCATCTCGCAGCCCTAGCCGCTGCCCCGCCGCGGGCGCCGCCGCCCGTTCGCAGCCCACGCAACCCAGTGGTTCGTGGGCTGTGTGAGTTTTTGCGGTCCGGCGGTGATGTAGGTATCGCACCTACATGTAGGGAAAGTGACTACCCTACTTCGCATGGAGCATGAGATGGCTGCCAAGATCAAGCTGACTGCCTATGTCAACCCGCGCTTCGCCGACGAGATCCAGGCCGAAGCGGTTCGCCTCGACCGCTCGGTGTCGTGGCTCCTTGAGCATGCGTGGCGCATTTCGCGCACCCAGGTCGTCGCCTACGAGTCGCCGAGCCACGAGCCACGCACCGCGGCGTGAACGCGACGCCCTGTCCGGTGAGTGAGTCAGGGCGAGGTGGTCGGGGTCGCGGCGCCGCTCGACTTGGAGCGCCGATCGAGCGAGGCCGCGCGCTGCAGCGCAGCCGGTGACCACGGATGGTACTCGAAGCGCCTCGCGAAGGCTCGATAGGCCTCAGCGGCATCGGGGGCCCTTGATGACCGTTCGAGCGACTCCGCGCGGTGGAACATCGCCATGATCAGGTCGTTCCGCGCGAGGGCACCGCTGCTGATCACGGCCGCATAGTGTGGTTCGGCCCCGGCGAAGTCGCGCAGGTGATACAGCGACTCCGCGAGCTGGTACCTGAGATTGGGCGTGTAGGGAGCGCTCTCGACGTAGCTCAGCGACCTCAGCAGCGCGTCACGGGCCCGCTCCCAGCTCTGGTCTCGAGCCGCCTCGATGCCCTCGCGGTAGGACTCCTCGCCGACCTCATGCCGGATACGGTCCACCTCTCGCCTGAAGAGCTCGAGCGTGGCGCGATCGGTGAGCCGACCCTGGACCGAGGCGAAGCGCTCGACGACCTCGTCACGCCGCCCCGACTGCAGCAGTTCCATGAACGCGTACGACTCGCGCTCCGACTGTCGGCGCCTCTCGAGCTCGGCCTCGAGGTCGGCGAGCTTGCGCTCGATCTGCACGCGCTGCTCCTGCACGAGGCTGTGGTCGACCTCGTTGCGCTCGATCGCGGCGCGAAAGAACATGAAGAGCCCGGCGAACGACAACACCGCGAACAGGATGTAGGAGGCGATCGAGTTGAACGCGGTACGGCGCTCCGCGGTCTCGAGCCGCTTGGCGAGCTGCTTGAGCTCGTTGGTCAGGCCCCGCAGCGTGTGGTCGGCCTTGATCGAGAGGTTGCGGGTCTCGATGATCTCATGGTGGACGCTCCGCAGGGCGTCGTCGTGGCGTTCCAACTCGGGCATGGGGAGCCTAGCGCGACGGGACGGTCTGGCCCGTGATCGGGTCCTGGACATGACCGCTGTCGAGCGTTCGCAGGACCCCGAAGAAGGTTCCGAAGATCGACAGCGCGATCATCACGATGAAGACCGAGAATCCTGCGTACCGGATCCGCTTCGCCAACGCCTGCTCTGACTGGTTCATGGTCCCCCGGGGGCCGCTCCTCGGGAGCGTGGATGCCTCACTGGCTACCAACCGGGGTGCGCTGCGACAAGTTGCCGGCTGTCGGGGCGACCAGCATCCTGAATCGCCCGGACATGTCGGTCGTCGCGACGCCGATCAGCACGGGACCGCGGGAGCCATCCTCGAACGCCAGGACATCGAGCTCACCCACCGGAGCGCCTGTTGAATCGAGCACCTCGGAGGCGATCACGCCACGGGCAGGGACGAGCACGACGTCGGGTCCGGGGCCGCTTCCGCGCTCCAGCGGCCGGCTTCCGCGCAGACCCGGCAGGCCGGCGGGATCATCGAACTCAACCGAGTAGCTGCCGGGCGGGATTGCAACCCACGCGACCCCCGAGCTGTCGGTCGACGCATCGATGGCGAGCGACCACGGCGGGATGCCGCTTGCAGAGAGATCGACGCCGAGGATGCGCGTGGGCAGGAGCCTGAAGTCGAGGTCCGCGACGCCGGCGCCCGCGACGTCACGCAGCGTGATCCCCGCCTGTGCCGCAGCGCTCAGTGCCACCTGCACCGTGAAGGGGCCCTCACCCGAGTCGACGGGCACGACGATCTCGTCGATCCGGGCCGCGCCGTCGGAGAGGCCGCGCCCGAGCACGAAGGTCTGGTAGACGCCGGGAGGAAGCTGGGCCGAGGGTGGGGCGCCGGTCTCGGGATCGGTGGCCGCCCGGAGCAGGACGCTCACCCTGTCGCCATCCTGCGCGCCTGCGCCCCGCGGCAGGCTGCCCGCCACCAGCACGGTGGTCGATGGCAGCGGTTGCCCGTCGGCACCCCGGACATCCCAGACGACCCGGCGCGGCGCCGACCACTGCCCCACCTCGAGCCGAAGCCCGCTCGTGAGCGTCGCGTCGCTGAACGTCCGGGCCGACAGGTCGGCGGAGACCGAGACCGAACCGGGGCCCGGGCGCACATGGAACCTGTATCTGCCGGGGCCGGGCGGGATGCGCACCGCGAATGACCCCGTCGCGTCGGTCACCGTGTCCTCGAGCAGGACTCTGCCGTCTTCGCTCGCGCCGGCGACCTGGACGCCGCCGACCGGCAGCTCGCCCAGGAGGGGGTCCATGCGGATCACCACGCCCCGCACGGTCGTCAGGACTGCAGGGTCCGGCACCGGCAGGGTCCACTCGGACTTCTCGTTGCTCGCCTCGATGCCGGAGAGCACTACCGCAGCGGCCTCCAGCGCCCGGGGGCTCACGGTGATGTCATAGTCCCCGGGTGCGAGGAGGACGTCGAAGCTGCCGCGGTCGCCCACCGTGTCGAGCGTCAGCGGGCGCGACGCACCGGCAATCCCCGCCCTTGGCCGGATCACGACCTGCGAGGTCGCGGCGGTGGCGGGGCCGGTCCCGCTTGCGAACACGACGCGGCCATGGACCGGGATCGCATCGGCGAGGACAAAGGGTGGCAGCGGCGAGCCAAGGGTGACCGGGATGTCCCTCACGACCTGCTCCACGACGGCACCCTGGCTCTCGCGAGGCCGAAAGAGCAGCGAGACGGTCGCCGAGCTCGACCCGGTGTCGGCGCAGAGCCCCAGAGAACAGGTCGCGCCGGGACAGTCGGCCGCGGTCGCACACGAGGCGCCTCCCGCCGTCGCCGGCGGCGCGTCGTCGCCACAGCCCGCCAGCAGCAGGACCAGCGAGCAGATGCTTCGTCGGATCAACATGAGCCGTTCACCGTGACATCCCAGACCAGCTCGATCTCGTACGACGTCGCGGTCGGACGGGGTCGATCCGCTGTTGGGATCTCATCGCGGATGCGCAAGCGGACCCTGAACCCTGGCGTGACCCCGTCGAGCGGATCCTCGCAGTACCTGAAGCGAAGTGGAGGCACGTCGTATCGACCGACACCGGACTCGATCGGGACAGAGGTCAGCTCGTAGCGCTGCTCCTCCTCGAGCCGGTTGTCCTTCTCGATCAGCCACCTGACCTCGACCACATCGCCGGGCTGCCGGTCGTAGAGGTTCGCCAGCTCAAAGGTCGCCTCCTGGGTGTTGTCGATGCCAGGATCGAGCCGGATCCTCACGACGCCGTTCTCGACCGGAAGCACGTCCTCGGCAAAGTAGAAGGGAGCCCCGTCCGGTATGTCCGGCACCTCCTGCGGCTCCGGCGCGTAGAGGCAGCCACCGAGCATCGCCATGACGAGCGGGACGACAGCGCGGGCTCGCGCCGGGCGGCGAGGCGAAACCCACGTCGTCACGTTACGTCCTCGTCGGGGCCACCCTCGCGGGCCTGCTCGCGCTCGAGGAACCTGAAGATGGTCCTCGGGTCGACGCCCAGCTCGCGGGCGGTCCGGGTGCGGTTGCCATCGTGCCGGGCGAGCGCCTCGGCGATGTAGCGACGCTGCCACTCCTCGCGCGCCTCGACCAGGGTACGGCCCCCGGCCGCGCCATTGGTGGCGAGGTCGAGGTCCTCGGGCCCGATCTCGTCATGCTCGGCGAGGATGAGGGCCTTCTTGATGTGGTTCTCGAGCTGCCGGATGTTCCCGGGCCAGTCGAAGCTCCGGATGGCCCGGATCGCCTCCGCGGAGAAGCGCCTGGCCGGGACCTTGAGCTCATCGTGGTACCGCTCGAGCAGGAACCTGGCGAGCCAGACGACGTCGTCGCCCCGCT
Organism: Bradymonadia bacterium; assembly: GCA_044376025.1. GTDB lineage: Bacteria > Myxococcota_A > Bradymonadia > REDH01 > REDH01 > JBILLP01. Next base: position 4,391 of record JBILLP010000101.1, on the reverse strand, counting down.
CCCGCAGCGGCGGCAGGTGAAGCGACACCACGTTGAGCCGAAAGAAGAGGTCCTCGCGAAAGGTGCCCGCCCTCACCATGGCGGCGAGGTCGCGGTGGGTCGCGGCGAGGATGCGGATATCGACCCGCTCCTCATGGGCGTCCCCGACCCGCGTGACGACCCGCTCCTGCAGCACGCGCAGGATCTTCACCTGCAGCGCGAGCGGCAGATCGCCGATCTCATCGAGGAAGATGGTCCCACCGTGTGCGGCCTGGAACTTGCCGACCCGGGCGCTGACCGCCCCGGTGAAGGCGCCGCGGGCATGCCCGAACAGCTCGCTCTCGAGGAGCGGCGCCGGGATGGCCCCGCAGTTGATGGTCACGAAGGGCCCGGCCCTGCGCTCCGACCGCCCGTGGATCTCCTTGGCGATCATCTCCTTGCCAGTGCCGGTCTCGCCCTCGATCAGCACCGTGACATCGGTGCCGGCGACCTTCTCGACCCTGCGGTAGATCTCGCGCATCGACGGGCTTGCGCCGATGACGGAGCCAAAGCGGATGGCGGCGATCTCCTCGCGCAGCGACCGGTTGGTGGCCTTGAGCTCGTCGAGGGCGAGCGACCTGGCGATGATCAGGCTCACCTGCGCGGCGAAGACCGTGATCAGGTCGAGCTGCTCGTGCGTGAAGAGGTTCACGTGGTTGCTGCTGCCGAGGTAGATGACCCCGAGCACGCGGTCGCGGTCGAGCAGGGGCACGCAGAGGACACTCGAGAGGCGAAGGCTGACCACCGAGTGGCTGCCTCCGAACCGCTGGTCGTGCAGCGCGTCGGCGATCAGGATCGGTCGCCGCTCCTTCATCGTGGTCGCCACGATGCTGTCAGACAGCTCCGCCTCGGGGTCGGCGATCGGCTGACCCTTGAGGTCACGTGCGACGCGGACCGAGGCCTCGTTGTCCTCGACCAGGAGCAAGAAGCCGCGCTCCGCGCCGGTGAGTTCCACCACCGCGTCGGTCACCGAGGTCAGCAGCGCATCGATCTCCCAGGCGCCAAGCAGCGTGCGGGAGAGCTCGAGGATGCGACGGTACGAGGCGGCATCCTGGCGCGTGCGCAGCTCGGCGTCGGACCGGGCCCGGTCGAAGAGCTCGAACCTCAGGCGCGCGGAGCCGATCGAGACCTCGTCGCCATCCTCGAGCACGTGCTGGCGAACCTTGCGGCCACGGACCGTCAGGTCGGCATCGGCCGCGAGCGCCTGGATCACGAACCGCCTGGCGTCCATCTGGAGCACCGCGTGGGTGTCGGCGACGCCGCGATCGACGATGCGGATGTCGTTGTCCTCGCCCGAGCCGATGCTGGTGATGCGCCGTTCGATCGGGTGGCGATGCTCGGCCCGGGACTGGCTGGTTTCGACGACGAGGTAGGGCATCGATTCGGGTCGGAGCTTGGGGTCAGGGGAGGGCGAAGGTCCAGGAGAAGCCGATGTCGGCCGCGGGAACGGACGGCTCGGGTGGCCCTGGGAGTGTCCTGTACTCGATCTTCGGGGGGCCGTCGTGCGCAAGCAGCCCGTGGGCGACGTTGGCGGCGAGCACGGCGAAGAAGGCCCCGGCGGTCCACATCTGGGCGGAGCGCCGAGCCCGGGCGGCCCCGACGTCATCGAAGTAGCCGTCGGGCCTGCGGGCGGCTTCGTTGGCCACGAACAGCGCCACGCTTGTCGCGCCGAGCAGCGTCTGGCCCGTCATGTAGGCGAAGCCGGTGGTGGAGTCGCCGCGCGCGAGGAACCCGATCCCGAATGGCATCGCGCGGCTGAGCCGCGACGACTCGACGACGCGCGCCTCGATGTAGATCGGCCTTCCGCCGGTCTCGTCTCCCTGCGCCGGCAGCAGCGCGGCGTTGCGGCGGCGAACCTCCTCGAACCGGGCGATCACCGACGCGGGGTAGAGCAGCGGGTCGAGCTCGTAAGCTGGCTCGACCAGCAGCAGCTTGAGGAAGGCCTCGTCAGCAAGGGCATCCTCGCGGACAAAGACCGCGCTGACCCCGAGCACCGAGTAGGCACTGACCAGCAGCGCGTCGGCGGTTCCGGGAGGCGGCAGCGGCAGGATCCGGCCCCGAAGCCTCGCCACAACCTCGCGGTAGTCGCCGTAGACAAAGGCGTTGAGCGCATACCGGACGTCGTCGTCGAGCGTCGCGGCCGCCTGCGGAGGCGGGCTGACGGGCGGAACCTGCGCGCTCGCGCCGGCGATGCCGACGAGCAGCGACGTCGCCGTGAGTGCGCCTGCGAGGAGGGTACGTGCCATGCCCCGTAGCTACCGCCGTGACAGGGTCGGTTCAAGCCACCCGGCAGCCCCATTCAGAAGGGGGCGGTGAGGGTGCCTTCGGTGGCGGTCCGGAGTGTGATCCGCGATTCGAACAGTCGCCCGGGCTCGTCGTTGGGGATCACCCGGATCGACACCGCGCGCTCGTTGCGGGCCCCGCTGATCGGGACCTCGATGCGGCGGTTGGTCTCGCCCGCGTGACGCCCGTCGACGAAGACCGACGCGGGGCGGCTCGAGACCACCATCAGCGTTGCCGGCGGCCAGGGAACGGCCGCGCGCACGATGTTGGGGCCCTCCGCGCGCACCTCGAACTCCCGTGACAGCCGCGCATCGGGGAGGTTCGGGATGTTGACCTGCAGCAGGTGTCTCCCCGGCGTCAGCGTGACGCCGGTCGCGACCTGCTGGGCGTCCCCGTACCTGACGCCGTCGATGGTGACGACGGCCGTCAACGGCCAGATCTGGAGCGTCACGGGTACGGCGGCGGCCGTTGCGGGCAGCGACGCCCCGGCCACGTCGGGCTCGGCCACGGGCCTCGAGGGTGCCGGGCTGCGCGTGCCCGGGCCGTCAGGCGGCCGACGATCGCCCTCTCGACGCGTCGGCGGCTCGCGGTCTCCGCCTGTGGTCAACGGCGCGGCGTCGGGAGCGTCTTCGCCCGACGTCTCACCCGGCCGACCCGCGGCTGCGGCCGGACCCGGCGCCGCGTCATCGGCATCAACCTCTGGTCGCGCCGCGCCGCCGGTGTCGGCCACCGGGTTCGAGGGCGCATCGGCTGGCGCGGGCGCCGGGGTCGCCGTCGTCGGGTCACCGCGCCGGGCGTCGTGCTGGCCGACGAGCACGACCAGCCCGAACAGCAGGCCGGCGCCAGCCAGCGCAGCCACGCCACCGATGGCCGTCCGTCGGCGCTGCTCCGCACCCCGGATTCGCGCGACGAGCGCGGCGGCGTCGCCGTCGTCGGGCGCCAGCAGCGTCAGCCGGTCGGCGATCGCCAGCGCCGCGGCAAGGCGTCGGTCACGCAGCGCTGCCGCGGCGGCGCCGCGCAGGTGCAGCGTGATCCGGGCTGCGAGGTCCTTCTGGTACCCGGCCGGATCGGCGAGGCAGGCCGCGAGCTCGGGACGCACGTCATGGATGCCGATCGCGCTGAGCTCGGCCCTGAGCGCGCGCTCGACCTCGTGCGCGGAGGCGAAGCGCTCGGTGGGGTCGGGCGCGAGGCAGCGCCGGAGGATCTTCGCGACTCCCCGGCTGATGTGCGCGTTGTGCGTCTCGGGGGCGACGATGCGACCCAGCACGATCTGGCGCATCATCGCGGCGGGGTTGCTGGCCTCGAAGGGCAGGCGACCCGTCATCACGTGGTAGAGGACGGTGCCGAACGAGAAGAGGTCCGACCTGGCGTCGACCTCCGCGCCTTCGATCACCTCGGGGCTCATGTGCGCCGGCGAGCCGATCAGCGCTCCGGTGGCCGTCATCGTCTGCGTGTCGGTGACCCGGGCCAGCCCGAAGTCGGCGAGCTTCGGCTGCCCATCCTTCGACAGGATGACATTCTCTGGCTTGATGTCGCGGTGGATCACGCCCTGGTCGTGCGCGTGGGCGAGCGCGGCGGCCAGCTCCGCACCGATCATCATGCCGATCTCCGGCAGCCACGGGTGCGCCTCCTCGACGAAGCGGCGGAGCGACGGTCCGTCGACAAGCTCGGTGCAGATGTAGCCCGGGTCGCGTTGAAAGCTGCAGTCGAACACCGAGATGATGCCGGGGTGGCGCAGCCTGGCAACCGCGCGCGCCTCGCGCTCGAACCGCTCGCGATGATCGGCGGAGGTCGCGACGTGCGCGTGCAGCACCTTGAGCGCGACGTCTCGAGCCAGGCGCTCGTCGACCGCCCGGTAGACGACGGCCATGGCTCCCCGGCCAAGCTCCTCCTTGATGAGGTAGTGATCGAGACGCTGAGGTTTCACGCGGTGACCTCGGGCGGAATGTTGGACCACTGTGGTCGCAGCGGGTCGTTCCGTCAAAGTAGATCGACCGGCAGGGGATGTGGCCGGCCGGGGAGGCGATGGCTACCGATCCTGCGCACCGCCTTTCGACGGGCCGGCAGGCGTGTTATCGAACCCTGTATCG
>JBILLP010000565.1:0-2696 GCA_044376025.1 Bradymonadia bacterium | reverse complement strand
GAAGGTCGCCGGCATGCGGATTCCCGACGGCACGACGGCCGTCAGCCTGGCGTGCGGCGCCACGACGGTCGACCTCGGGGTGGTCCCCGCGGCGTGGGCAGGGGTCTCGATGCAGCTCCAGCCCTCCGCAGGCGACGGCGTCGCGAATGACGATGCGGTGAACTGGTGCGGCTCGTCGACCCGGTACGGCGGCGCGCTGCTCGGCACACCGTCGACCGCCAACACGCCGTGCATCGGCGAGTCCCTCACGTCGGGCGTCTGGTGCCGGCTGCAGTGGCCCCTCGACCAGGTGTCGAACGAGGGCGAGATCGTCACCTACTACGGCCGCGTCTACGTGGGCGGCGTGACCGAGCAGTCGACCGGCACCGACCCCGACCCGCGCGTGCGCGTCAAGTGGGGATTCGGCCCCGATGGCTCCACGCCGTCGGCCTCCTGGACCTGGTACGAGGCGGTCCCGAATCCCGGGTACTTCTCGAACCTCGGCGGAGAGCCGAACAACGACGAGTACTACGTCTCGGCTCCTGTCCCGGCGCTGGCCGGTGAGATCCTCGACCACGCCTTCGCACTGAGCATCGACCGGGGTGCGACGTGGACCTACTGCGACCGGGCGGCGTTCGACGGCGACGGTGCCGCCAACGGCTACCAGCCGGCGAATGCAGGCGCGCTGCTTCCGCAGTGAGGCGAGGAGCCGGCAGGCCACACCCCGGGGCACGACCCGCAACCCGGCCGCACGGTGCGCACCGCGACCGGGCGCCCCAGGCGGAGCGTCGGGAGCTCGACGCAGGGCCGGCGTCGGTTGTTCGTCCGGGTGGCGCGCCTCAGCCCGCGGAGCCACCGCGCACCGAAGCCGCAGCGCCCGGTGCCGGCGGTTCTGACGGGCTCGGCCCCGATCCCGCGCAGCTGTTCACCCGTGGCGGGCGCAAACTCGACGCTGCGCTTGACCGCTTCGGACTCGACGTTCGCGGGCGCCACGCCATCGATGTCGGGTGCAGCCACGGGGGATTCACCGCCGCCATGCTTCGGCGGGGTGCCGCCCATGTGACCGGGGTCGATGTCGGTCACGGCCAGATGGCGGAGCCGCTCCGCTCAGACTCCCGGGTGATCCTGCTCGAGCGCTCTCACTTCAAGCACCTCCGGCTGTCAGAGGCCCGTGGTCCCTTCGACTTCTTCACGGTCGACGTCTCGTTCGCGTCGGCACGATCGATGCTCCACCCGCTCGCGATGCGCCTATCCGTCGGCGCGCAGGGCGTCGTGCTGGTGAAGCCGCAGTTCGAGCTGCCCAAGGTGCTCGTGCCGACAGGCGGTGTCGTCGAGAGCCGAAACCTCCGCAAGCTCGCGCTCAACCGGTTCAAGCGCCGGGCCCGGTCCGAGGGCTTCGAGGTGATCGAGCGCTTCGACTCGCCGGTGCCCGGTGGCGACGGAAACGTGGAGTTTCTGGTCTGGCTCAGGTTCGGGGGACGACCCGCCCGTGCGCAGAGCGGCGCGTCAGCCGATGACGCCGGCGCTCCACCTGACGACTGACGCCGGGTCAGGCGCCCGGCGCGAAGTCCGAGAACCGCTCCCCGATGCGCACCATGTCGGACACCCGCTCGAGGAAGCGGTTCACCAGCGTCGGGTCGAGCTGTGTACCGGCGACGCGGCGAAGCTCTTCGGAGGCGGCCGGAAGCGGCAGCATCGGCCGGTAGCTGCGCGCGCTGGTGAGCGCATCGAAGGTGTCGGCCACCGCGGCGATCCGTCCAAAGAGGGGGATCTCCTCGCCGCGGAGTGCCCGGGGGTACCCGGTCCCGTCCCATCGTTCGTGGTGGGTCAGCGCGACCTCTGCCGCCGCAGCGAGGTGCGGTGTGCGCGTGCCAGCAAGCAGCCCGTACCCGACCGTCGTGTGCGAGCGCATCTGCGTCCGCTCGTCGGGCGTGAGCTCGGCCGGTGACAAGACCGACGCCGGTGCAGCGACCATGCCGATGTCGTGCCACGGAGCGGCCTCACGAAGCCTCGCCACGTCGTCGGCGGGCAGGCGCAGCACCTCGGCCAGCCCGAGGCAGTACCCGGTGAAGCGCTCGATATGACGGGATGCGCTCGAGCCGCGGAACTCCATCGCGCGGCACGCCGCCATGACAGAGGTCTCGTTGCTCGATCGCTGCGCCGCAATCACCGCGTCGCGCTCCTGCAGGGTCCGCATCAGCGAATCCAGCCGTCGCCCGTGCAGCCCGAAGCTTTCTTCGGACGCGACACGGAGCTCCCGGATCTCGGCCTGCTTTCGCAGGGCGACGTCGATGGTCGAGAGCAGCGTGGCGGGTTCGAAGGGCTTGATCACGATGCCGGCGGCCCCGAGCGCGACGACGCTTTGAAGCGCGTCGGGGTCGGTGTCCGCGGTCATCACGATGGTCGCCGGGGATGACGACTCCTGCGCGAGGGCTGCGAGGAGCTCGTCGCCGTCATGCCGCCGCAGCCGCAGGTCGCACACGACGAGGTCACACGGGCGATGCCGCACATGCTCCCGGGCACTTACGGCGTCGTGGAGCAGCGTCACGGAGTGCCCACGTCTGCGCAGCAGCAGGCCGACCATCTCCGCGAGGGCTCGTTCGTTTTCGACGACGAGGATCTCAGCCACCGGTTGGGTGCTCCAGGTCAGGGTTCGACACCCGAATAGCCGAAGTGTGATTCGGGGCCAGTTCTCAATGCGCTTTGACACACCGCCC
>JBILLP010000564.1:0-2698 GCA_044376025.1 Bradymonadia bacterium | reverse complement strand
AACCTCTCGGCTCTCGTCCCGCCAACCTCGGCACTGAATCTCGGGAACTCGGGCACCGCACTCGCCTCCCGCGACGAGACAGTCGTAGGACACATCTATCGAAACCGTCGATAGATACATGCCTCCAGGGCAGAGCTGTTCCGATTGAGTCGGCTCGGGCAACGCGAAGGTGTCAATCATTCCGCGGGGATCCTCCGAATAGGGAAACGCCGCCTGAGTGCCAGAGACCGCCCAGTTCCGGAACCGCCGGTAGGTTGCAGGGAGGCTCGAGGCCTCCTCGCCAGGCAAAAGCACGTCAGAAGATCCGGTGGAGAAAACCGTTGCGGTCTGAAGCCACGGCCAAATCCGGCTGTTGACGAACTGAGAGCAAACTATGCCCAAACTGCCGACTCTGGTGTCCTTGCCGGTAGATCCGATTATGCCGCTCACAAACTGACCGCGCGGGCACAAGTATCCGACCGACGCTCCTCCGCGTCCCGGGTCTCCCCCGGCCGTATCGGGTGCCGGGTTCACGTCTTCCGGTTTGAACGGGAGTTCTTCGAAGTCTTCTCCTGGAGGAAACTCTCGATCGTCGTCGCTCGCACCATCGCGGTCTCCGTCGCTGTAGCCCAGGTTCACGCCAATGTTTGCGGGTGGATCGGTGACGCCGTCGTCGCAATCATACGAGTGGTGCGGGTGCGTGTCTGGATCTGGGTCGCCGGAGTCCACCACCTCGCCCGAGTTGACTCCAACAATCAAGTGATCGCGCTCACGCGCGATTGCGCCACCGGATGACCCGTTCTCGGTGTCAGCCGTGAAGAAAAAGCAGCGCCCATCCGTCCACCTTCCCCAGCACATTTCGCGATCAAACCACCCGTCGTCGCGACCGTCCGAAACGCGGCCTGAGTAGGACAGTAGCTGGCTCGGTCTGTTGTCTCCAACGTCACGGACATCGTTGAAGCTCGCCACTTCCACGCGATCTCCATCGCTGGAGTCGTACTCGGAGATGTCATAGTCGCCCCATACGTCACCAGGGTAGACTTTCCATGTCCCGTAAGGCGTGTCTACAACGTTTGGTTTACAGGTGTAGTATGCGATGTCGATCCGAGAACCTGGACTGGATGTGAACTCGCACGTGAAGTCCGAAAAAACACGCCAGTCCAGATCCTTCACTTCGGCCTGACTGAGCCCGAGTTCCCGAGCTCTAATCAGCCCGTGGAGTATTCCTGGCGCCCAAAGCACAGTTTCGTCGTCCCACCGCTCAATCCCCGAAGCCACTGCGGCATCAAGGCTCGCCGGGTCGTACCACCTCCCAAAGTGCACCTCGGCGCTTGGATTGACGGTCGGGTCATTGCAGTGCATCGCCGTAACGAAGAGCGAGTCGTTCACGAGGAATCCAGAACACAGGGAGCCCGGCGTCAAGAACTTCCCCGCCGCACGAGCGAACGCTGCTCCCCGCTTGTCGGCCAACTCGCCTGGGGATGCCCAAAAAGTTGTGCCAGAAAGCACGCTGCCGACCGAGTCCCACTGCTCAGATTCACAGATGAGCGCGTTAGAAGTAGCACGGAGGTCCAGGGTGCTCGCACTCACTTCAACTTCCGAACCGACTTCGTCGGATTCAGCGCACCGGGACAGTCCGCTGACGGCGAGCGCTGCCAGCGCAAGGGCACAAGTGCGCGTCTGCACACGCGTACGAGGAAACCGGGGGGGGGTACATCTATCCTCCTTCGCCAATCGGCAGCCGAGACCAACTCGGCTGTCCTTGCCACGTCGGCTAGCACCGTTCGTGGAGTCGATCAACGACCAGTTCTGGATGTCCATCCGGTCGACTCTAGCTCGCGGCTTCGTGACGCGCTCCGCGTGTGCTGCGCTGGTGCCGCTCACTCGCCACCCGCCTGAGCGCGAACGCACTCCGCTGATTCCGCGCGGCGCTCGAGGTTGGACCGCCACTCGGCGATGACCGTCAATCGCTGTTCCGCTGCCGCAACCCGAAGCTCGACGCGGTCAAGGCCGGCCTTGGCCGCAAAGGCCTTGGTGACTGCGAGGCGCAGGTCGGCGATCGACCGCTCGATGCTCGCGAGCCGGGTCGTGAGCCAGAGCGTGGCGACAGCCACCGAGCCCATGCCGGCGAGCACGAGCGCGATGGGGACGCTGACGCCGAGGTGGTCGCCGCTTGGGGAGAGCGCGCTCGGGCGTGGGCAGAGATCGCCGACGTCTTCGGGGACCTCGGGGAGATGCTCGGCCGCGGATGGGACATGTCTGTCGGCGTCCTCAAACACGCCGGGTGGCTCCACATTCTGCAGCTGAGGGGGCTCGTCGAGAAGCTCCCGCAGCTCCGGGACATCGTCCGCGCCCTATGGCGGCTCCATTCCAACAACGAGGGTGCGTCGGTAGCCGAGACGATACTCGTCCCGGTACGACGGCTCGAGGAGGAGCGTCTGGAGATCCGAGCACCTCACGGGGCAGCGGAGACTCGGGGTATCGAGCGGAGTGGTGACATCGCCAGGATGCTTCCGGTCGAGGCGTCGATGCTCGGTCACCCGAAGCTGCGGCTCGTGTGGCACCCTCGCGTCGACGCGGAGCCAGGTCATCGCTTCGTGCGCGAGGTGTTCGTTCGCGCCGCGGCGGGCAGCCACGCGCTCATGCCGACTCCTGGCCGTCGCGGCGGGCCAGCCCCATCAGCTCGACCTGCAGGTCCCAGCCGTCGAGCCGCGAACGG
>JBILLP010000563.1:0-2700 GCA_044376025.1 Bradymonadia bacterium | reverse complement strand
GCGCGACCAGCGTGAGGTCCGTCTCTCGGAGGCCGACATCCCGCTGCCGCGGGGCGTGTCGGTGCTGTCGATGCAGCCTGAGCGGCTCGCCGTCAGGCTCGACCGGGTCGTGAGGCGGTCGCTGCCGGTCCGCGCCGCGGTCCGCGGGACGCCGGCGCCCGGCTACGACGTGCTCGCCACGCGGTCGACGCCGAGCACGGTGCTGGCGACCGGGCCGGAGTCCTTCTTCTCGAACGTCACGGCCCTCGAGACCGAGCCCATCGATGTCGAGGGTGCACGCGAGCCGGTGACGGCGCGTGTCGGCCTGTCGGCGGGCCGGTCGGTGCTGACCACCGCTCCCGACGTCGTCGAGGTCAGGGTCTCGATCGACTCGCGTCACGAGTCGGCGTCGTTCAAGGAGGTCCCGGTCGAGGTGATCGGCCCGATGCTGCGAGCCGGGCGGGTGGAGCCGAGGACGGTGACCGTGAGGCTTCGCGGACCCAAGGCGCTCATCGAGGAGATCGTCGCGGGAGAGCTCGCGGCGACCGTCGATGCGGCGGAGTTCGCGGACCGCGGCCCGGGCCGGTACGTGGCGTCGCCGACGGTGATCAACCTGCCGCCTGAGGTCGAGGTGCAGTCGGTCGCCCCGCGGACCGTCAGATTGACGCTGGACGGCCCTCCGTCTACGCCGCCTGCTCCTTGATACGCCGGTCCGGGCAGCCGGCCGGCCCCCGGGTCTCGGCAGCCATGAGCGAACGAAAGTACTTTGGAACTGACGGCATCCGGGGAACCGCCAACCGCGCCCCAATGACCGTGGAGACCGCCCTCAGGCTTGGCCGGGCGGTCGCGACCCGCTTCAACCGCTCCGGTCACCAGGCGCGCATCCTCGTCGGCAAGGACACGCGCCTGTCGGGCTACATGCTCGAGGCCGCGCTCGTTGCCGGCATCACGAGCACCGGCGCCAACGTCATCCTGCTGGGACCGCTCCCGACCCCGGGCATCGCCTTCTTGACGACCTCAATGCGGGCCGATGCCGGCATCGTCCTCTCCGCCTCGCACAACCCCTTCGAGGACAACGGGCTCAAGGTGTTCGGCCATGACGGGTTCAAGCTCCCCGACGACGTCGAGCTCGAGCTCGAGCGGATCATGGACAACGACCCGTCGCACCTGCTCGCCCACGGCCAGGCCATCGGTCGTGCCAAGCGCGTCGAGGATGCGATGGGGCGCTACGTCACGCACCTCAAGACGATGCTGCGGTCGCAGTTCGACCTGTCGGGGCTGCGCATCGTCGTCGACTGCGCCAACGGCGCTGCCTACCGCGCCGCGCCGGCGCTCTTCTCGGAGCTCGGCGCAGAGGTGATCGCGATCGGGGTCTCGCCCAACGGCACGAACATCAACGACGGCTGTGGCAGCCTGCACCCCGAGGCCGCCGCGGCGAGTGTGCGCGAGCATGGCGCGAACCTTGGCGTGACCCTCGACGGCGATGCCGACCGCCTGATCCTGCTCGACGAGCATGGTGACCCGGTCGATGGTGACGCCGTGATGGCCCTCTGCGCGGTCGACCTCAAGGAGCAGGGACAGCTCCGCGGCGACACCGTGGTCGCGACGGTCATGTCGAACATGGGACTCGAGAAGGCGCTCGCGCCCCATGGCATCCGCCTCGAGCGGACGGCGGTCGGCGATCGCTATGTCGTGCAGCGCATGCGTGAGGGCAACTTCAACTTCGGCGGTGAGCAGTCGGGGCACCTCGTCTTCCTCGACCACGCCACGACCGGGGACGGCCTGGTGGCGGCACTGCAGGTCCTCAACGTGATGCAGGCGCGCCAGCGGCCGCTCAGTGAGCTTGCGCGCATCATGACCCGCTACCCGCAGGTGCTGATCAACCACCGGGTCACCGAGAAGCGCCCGATCGCCTCGCTGCCGCGGGTCACCTCTGCCATCGCCGACGTCGAGTCGCGGCTTGGCTCCGACGGGCGGGTGCTCGTGCGCTACTCCGGGACAGAGTCGAAGGTCCGTGTCATGCTCGAGGGTCCCGACGACGCGGTCATCCGGCCGATGGCGCATGAGATCATCTCTGCGTTCGATGCCGAGCTGGGGCGCTAGCCGATGAGGGCCCGGCTCGGCGTCAACATCGACCATGTGGCCACGCTGCGGCAGGCCCGAGGTACCGCCTACCCCGAGCCGGTGCTCGCGGCGCAGCTCGCCGAGCTGGCAGGCGCCGACCAGATCACGGTGCACCTGCGCGAGGACCGGCGCCATATCCAGGACCGCGACGTCAGGCTGCTGCGTGAGGTCGTGCAGGTGCCGCTCAACCTCGAGATGGCGCTGACCGACGAGATGACCCGGTTCGCCCTCGATCTGCGGCCGCACACGGTGACGCTGGTCCCGGAGCGGCGCGAGGAGCGGACCACCGAGGGTGGGCTCGACGTGCTCGGGCGCCTCGCGGCCGTCGCCGCGTTCGTCAGCCTCGCCTCTGCCGCCGGCATTGAGACCAGCCTCTTCATCGCAGCCGACGATGTGCAGATCGAGGCTGCGGCGCAGTCGGGTGCCCGGATCATCGAGCTGCACACCGGCGAGTATGCCCATGCCTTCGGTGGCGTGCACGAGTCGGCGGAGTTCAGCCGGATTGCCCGGGCGTCGGCGCACGCCGCCTCGCTCGGCATGACCGTCGCTGCGGGACACGGGCTCGAGTACCGGAACGTGCACCGGCTGCTCGGGGTG
>JBILLP010000562.1:0-2703 GCA_044376025.1 Bradymonadia bacterium | reverse complement strand
GTCGCGCGAGCCTCCGACGGTCGCGCAGGACCTCTCCGCCGAGCTCACCGATGGCGGTGCCTTCAACGACGATCTGCCGCGCGGGCAGATGACCAACCACCCGGGCGCGGTCAGGGGTGATCTCGAGGATGTCGCCGTTGTCAAGCACGTGGGTCTCGTCGACCCCGAGTGAGCGGGCGAGCTCCGCATGCCGGCGGAGGAACCTGTGCTCGCCATGCACCGGGACGAAGATGGCCGGCCGGAGGAGCCGAATCATCCACGCCTGTTCGGCCTGGCAGGCGTGGCCGGAGACGTGGATCGAGGACTCGTCGTCGAGGAACCGGGCGCCGCGCCGTGCGAGCTCGTTGCGGATGGCGCTGACGGCCCGCTCGTTGCCCGGGATGACGCGGGACGAGAAGAGCACGAGGTCGCCGGGTTCGACGTCGAGCCACTTGAGCTCCCCGGTCGCGAGCTTGCTCATCGAGGCGCGGGCCTCGCCCTGGCTGCCGGAGCAGAGGCACAGCAGTCGTTCGCGCGGGAGCCGGCGCGCCTGGTCGAGCGGAACAAAGAGGTCGTCACGACCGAGCTTCAGGATGCCGAGCTCGCGGGCGATGCCGATCGCCTTCTCGAGCGACCGGCCCGCCACGGTGACGGACCGCCCGAGCTCCTCGGCGATGTCGACCAGAGACTGGATGCGAAAGAGGTTCGTGCTGAAGAGCCCGACGAAGACGGCCCGGTCGGCCCGGGAGATGGCGCGTCGAAGCCCCTCGCGGGCGACGCGTTCTGATCCGGCGAATCCCGGCCGCTCCGAGTTGGTCGAGTCGCTGAACAGGGCGAGGACGCCCTCATCGCCGAGCGCGGCAAGCCGCGCGAGGTCTGCGGGCGGTTCGCCAAGCGGGGTGGCGTCGAGCTTGAAGTCGGCCGTGTGTACGAGCAGCCCGGCAGAGGTGCGGATTGCCAGGGCGCAGGTGTGTGGAATCGAGTGGTTGACGTGGACCGGTTCGACGACGAAGGGCCCGACCTTGAAGGGGCTCCCGGGCTTGAACGTGCGGATGACGACGCCGTCGTCGAGCCCCCGCTCGGAGAGCATCGAGCGGATCATCGCGGCGGCCAGTGCCGGTGCGTGGATCGGGACGTCGACCTCTGCGAGCAGGTGGGGCACGGCCCCGAGATGGTCATGGTGCCCGTGCGTGACGATCAGGCCGACAATGCGGTGCTCATTCTCGATGAGCCACGAGAAGTCTGGGATGATGACGTCGATGCCGTAGTGGTCGCCATCGGGGAAGGTGACGCCACAGTCGATGAGGAGCAGCGCGTCATCCTGCTCGATGACGGCGCAGTTCATGCCGATCTCGCCGAGCCCCCCGAGCGCCCTGAACCTGACGGACGAAGCCATGTCAGAGGAGGCTTCGCGAGGGGCGCGGATCATGCACGGGGAGGGTGACGCGCCCCTTGACGCGGTACCGCCTGAGGAGCCCCTCGGCGGCGAGCAGCTTCTTGCGGGCTGCCCTGGCCTCTGCCGAGTTGGCGGCGTCTGCCCCGAACGAGGCGCGTACGCTTGACTCGATGTGCTGCGGGATATCGATGAACGACTCCTTGTAGCTCTCGCAGATCGGGCACTCCATGTGCGGCTGGCCACCCTCGAGCGTGAATCCACACGAGGTGCAGCACCAGAGGAGGGACTGGAGGTAACTGGGTGACGACATCCGGGCGCTCAGGGGTCTGGGAGAATGATGATGCCGGAGCCGTCGCCGGAGCCTTCTCCGGAGCCGTCGCCGGAGCCCTCGGCGCTGCCGGTGACGAGGAGGTTGTAGCTGACCGAGCCCTTGGAGCCGCGGTCATCGATGGCGGAGAGGTCGACGACGAACAGGCCGGGGCTCCGGTAGATGTGAAGCCCGCGGGGGGCCGTGGAGAGCTCCTCGGGCGAGCCATCGCCCCAGAGGAAGCTCCAGGCGACGACGGTGCCGTCGACGTCGCTCGACTGGCTGCCGTCGAAGATGACCGGTTCGCCGACGCGGGCGGTGCGGGGTCCGTCGAAGACCGCGACCGGCCGCTCCGTCGAGCCGCCCGCGGCGGCGGGGCCCTGCTGGGTGTCGGCACACGAGGTGAGCAGCAGGGCGGCGAGCGCGCAGAGGGTGAAGGGCTTCATGGCCGCGTCACGTACTTGGAGAGCAGCAATCCCACCTTGGCCCACGCCTCGTCGGAGATCAGCGAGGGGTTGGTCATCAACGCGTATCGCAGGGCCGACGATGCCTCGTTCTCCGCCTCGCGCTCCAACGGGATGCGGGGGATGATCGCCTTGAGCACCGCCTTGACGTTGCTGACGTTGGCCGCGACATTGGCCATGACCTGCGAGACGTCGACATACTCGTCCTCGTGCCAGACGTCGTAGTCGGTCGCCAGGCAGATCGAGGCGTAGGCCATCTCGGCCTCGCGGGCGAGCTTGGCCTCGGGCAGTGCGGTCATGCCGATGACGCTCGCGCCCCAGGAGCGGTGGAGCTCTGACTCCGCCTTGGTCGAGAAGAGGGGGCCCTCCATGCAGACGTAGACGCCACCGTCGTGGTGTGTGACGCCCACCTCGCGGCAGGCGTCGAGCACGACCGAACGGAGCATGCGTTCGAACGGATAGGAGAAACCGACGTGCACGGCGAGGTCGTCGAAGAAGGTGTCGACGCGGTTGCGGGTACGGTCGATGGCGTTGTCGGGGATCACGAAGTGGCGGGG
>JBILLP010000100.1:0-8767 GCA_044376025.1 Bradymonadia bacterium | reverse complement strand
GGGGCCATGGATTGTCCGGACGCTCGACGAGGGGCGGAGCAGCATCCGGGCGGCGGGAGGCGTGGTCTCGGTCACGACGAGCTCCGCCGTGACGCGGGCGGAGCCACCGGCCGCGATCGAGCCCGGACCCGAGGGAGCGGCAAACTCGAAGGCAACGACGTCGGTGGGCCGGAGCTCCCACCTCAGGCCGTCGACTTCGAAGGCGCCGGTGTTGGCGACATTCACCTCGAGCCGCCACGTCTCGCCAACCGTGGGTGCGCCGTCGCCCGCAGTCGCCTCGGAGAAGGCGTACGAGGTGACAGAGAGCGTGTCGGGCAGCTCCAGCGGCACCTCGACCAGCTGCCCCGCAGGCTCGATGCCGTCGGCGAGGGCCACGAGCGCGATCGTCGGGCGCGCCTCGAGCGGCGAAGCCGCGACCGTGAAGGGGACCGTCACCGTGCTCGAGGCCCCCGGGATGAGCGAGGCTGGCGCACCGGCCAGTTCACCGAGCTCGAGGGTGCCCGAGGAGGCGCTTGCAGAGAGCGCCAGCGACACCGTGGCGACGGTGCCCTCGTTGGCGAGCCGGCACGAGGCAGACCAGGACTCCCCGGCCTCGACCCGCTCATCGTCGGCCCCCGGCGCGGGCGCAAGCGCGCACCCGCTCCACAAGAGGCGTGGCGCCGCGACCTGCTCGATGGTGACCTCGACGGTCTCGGAGATCGTCGAGAAGCCCCCCGGCACGAAGGCGGAGAGCTCGATCGAAGCGACGCCCGCGGAGGCGTCGTCGGCGATCCTGAAGGGCATGGCGACGTCGACGCCGGTCGCGGAGACGCCGGCGTAGGGGCTGCTGGCCTCGTCGATCCGCACGCGCGGGCTGATGCTCTCGATGCGGACCACCGTGTCGACCCCAGGCGCCTCGACGTCGGAGGCGAGCCGGGTGACGACCTCCCAGGCCTCGCCCGGCTGGGCCTTGCCGTCGCCGTTGCCGGTGACCTCCCGCACGGTGACCGGCCCCTGCCAGGAGAGCGCCGCGCTGCTCGTCGGCGAGTCACCCTCGTCGCCCGTGGCGTCGACACAGCCGTCGGCACGGCACTGCCAGCCGCGGTTGGTGCAGAAGCAGATCTGGTCGCAGCCGTCGCGCTCACCCTCCCACTGATCGCCGACGCAGGCGCAGGGCGCATCGGCGACGGGTGCGACGGCCAGGTCGCAGCCGCTGTCGCCGGTCGCGTCCTCGCCCGACCCCGAGGTGTCACCCGAAGCGTCGCCCGCCGGGTCGTCGGCTCCGCATGCGGCGGAGAGCGCGAGCACGAGGGCTGTCCCGAGGGGTCTGCGCAGCAACGACAACAGGGCTCGCATGGGCATCGGCTCCGACTCCGAAGATGACGGTGGCTCTTGCATGGACGGTTCGAGGGTGTCAATCCACGGACCCCCTCGACCTGCGCTCCGGAGCCGGACGATGTCGCATCTCGAATCGATCCCCCTGGTCATCGGGGGCCGGCAGGTCGGCCATGCGGGGAGGCGTGCGTTCGACGCGGTCGATCCGGCGCGGGGAGTCGTCTGCGGCTCGGTGGTCGAGGCTGGCGAGGCCGATGTCGATGAGGCGGTGAAGGCGGCACGGGCGGCGCTCGCGGGGCCGTGGGGCCGAAGCACCGAGTCGGAGCGGGTCGCGGCGCTGCGCCGCATCGCCGCCGGCATCAGGGCGCGCGCAACGGAGTTCATCGACGCCGAGATCACCGACACCGGCAAGCCCGTCTCGCTGGCGGGGACCTTCGACATCCCGCGGGGCGCGGCCAACTTCGACGTCTTCGCCGACCTGCTCGCGGGCAGCCATGGCGAGGCCTGGCACGACGAGCGGCCCGACGGAACACGGGCGCTCCACTACACGCGCAGATCACCGCTCGGCGTGGTCGCGGTCATCTGCCCCTGGAACCTCCCCTTCTTGCTGATGACCTGGAAGGTCGCCCCGGCGCTCGCATGCGGCAACGCCGTGGTGGTCAAGCCGAGCGAGGAGACGCCGCGGACCGCGACGCTGTTGGCCGAGGTGATGCACGAGGCGGGCATCCCCGACGGCGTGTACAACGTGGTGCACGGCTTTGGCCCCGGATCGGCTGGCGAGGCGCTCACGCGGCACCCGGGCGTTGACGCGATCACCTTTACGGGCGAGTCGCGGACTGGCGAGGCGATCATGGCTGCCGCCGCCCGGGGCCTGCGCCCGATCTCGTTCGAGCTCGGCGGCAAGAACCCTGCGCTGATCCTCGCCGATGCCGACGTCGAGGCCGCCATCGAGGGCACGGCGCGTTCGGCCTTCATGAACTCCGGGCAGATCTGCCTCTGCACCGAGCGCGTGTATGTGCACCGCTCGCTGTTCACCCGCGTGGTCGAAGGGCTCGCCGACCGTGCGCGCAGGGTCGTTGCCGGTGACCCGAGGCTGGCCGCAACGAACCTCGGGCCGCTGATCAGCGCCGCGCACCGCGACAAGGTGCTCGGCTACCTCGACCTCGCGCGGCGAGAGGGAGCCCGGGTCGAGGCCGGGGGCGGCACACTTGAGGTCGGGGGCCCCTGGGCAGGTGGATTCTGGGTCGAGCCGACCGTCTGGACCGGCCTGGCGCCGTCGAGCCGGACCGAGCGCGAGGAGGTCTTCGGGCCGGTCTGCTCGGTCACGCCGTTCGACGATGACGAAGAGGCCATCGCGCTCGCCAACGGCACCGACTACGGGCTCTGCGCCGCGGTCTGGACCCGCGACATCTCGCGCGCCCACCGGCTCGCCGGGCGCATCGACGCCGGCCTGGTCTGGGTGAACACCTGGTACCTCCGCGACCTGCGGACGCCGTTCGGCGGCACGGGCCGGAGCGGCATCGGACGCGAGGGTGGCCGCCACTCCTTCGACTTCTACTCCGAGACCAAGACCATCTGTATCCGGACCGCGTGAGGCCATGCAGACGCCGACCGAAGCCATCATCGTCGAGGACCGGGCTCCCGCCCTTGCCCACTACCCGCACGCCCGCAGGGTCGGGAACCTCGTGTTCGTCTCGGGGATCTCGTGCCGCCGCCCCGACAACAGCTGGGAGGGTGTCACGCGCCGCGAGGACGGCAGCGTCGAGCTCGACATCCGCGTCCAGACCCGCGCGGTGATCGAGAACATCCGTCACATCCTGCGCGCGGCGGGGCTGGATCTCTCGAACGTCGTCGACGTCACGACCTACCTGGTCAACATGCGCGACTACGCCGCGTACAACGAGGTCTACAACGAGTACTTCGAGGCGCAGACCGGGCCGTCGCGGACGACGGTCGCCGTGGCGCAGCTCCCCAACCCGAACCTGCTGATCGAGATCAAGGCGGTGGCCGCAGTATGAGCAAGCTGACTCCCGACGAGACCCGCTGGTGCGCCGACCAGCTCTGGAACGCCCAGCTTACCGGCAAGCCCTGCGCTCCCCTGACCGCGCGGCACGCCGGCATCACGCCTGAGGAGGCGTACGCGATCCAGGCGATCAACGTCAGGCGTCGAACGCACGAGCGGGGGCTGCGCGGCGGCCCGGCGACGCGCATCGGGCTGAAGATCGGCCTGACGAGCAAGGCGGTGCAGGACTGGCTCGGGGTCGGCGAGCCCGACTTTGGCTTCTTGCTGTCGGACATGGTGATCGCCGACGGCGACACCGGACCGCTCGAGTGCCTGCTGCAGCCGCGCGCCGAAGGGGAGATCGCCTTCGTGCTGCAGCGTGACCTCTCGGGCCCAGGCGTGACGGCCGCCGACGTGCTGCAGGCGACGGACTTCATCCTGCCGGCGATCGAGGTCGTCGACTCGCGCGTCCTGGACTGGAAGGTGAAGTACGCGGACACCGTCGCTGACAACGCGTCGAGCGGCATGTTCGTGCTCGGCACAACGCCGGTCTCGCCGCGCGGCTTCGATTTCAGGCACTGCGGCATGTCGCTCTCGAAGCGGGGCCGCGTGGTCTCGACCGGCGCCGGCGCGGCCTGCCTTGCCAACCCGGTCAATGCGGTCGCCTGGCTCGCCAACACGTTCGGGGCGCTCGGGACCGAGCTCCGCGCGGGCGAGGTCATCCTCAGCGGCGCGCTCGGGCCGGTCACCCCGGTTGCGGAGGGCGACACGATCGAGGTGGCGATCTCGGGGCTCGGAGCTGCCAGGGCCGTCTTTTCGCGGAGCCACTGACATGTCGATCCTGGTCGAGATTGCGAAGGAGCTGAGGCAGGCCCGCGAGACGGGGAGCCCGGTTGCGCCGCTGGCGGGTCGCTGGGGCGAGTTGAGCCTGCGTGACGCCTACCGCGTGCAGCGCGTGGTCGCCGCGCCCACGGCCGACGAGGCGTGGGCGCACATCGACCGCTTGCCGGTCCTGGGCTTCAAGCTCGGCATGACGAGCCGGGCCAAGATGCAGCAGATGGGCGTGCACCGCCCGATCTACGGGCTGCTCCCGCACGGGCTCTCGATCGACGACCGGGGTGAGGTCTCCCGGTCTTCGCGCATCCACCCGAGGGTCGAGCCGGAGCTGGCGCTGGTGCTCGACGGCCCGGTCTTCACCTCGATGAGCCTGCACGATGCCTGGCGCAACGTCGGCTACGCCTGCGCCGCGATCGAGCTGCTCGACAGCCGGTTTGCCGACTTCAAGTTCGGGCTGACCGACGTCGTGGCCGACAACACCTCTGCGTCGGGCTACGTGCTCGGCAACCGTCGCATGTCGCTGCAGAAGCTCGATGTGGGGAACCTCGGCGTCGTCTTCGAGCGCAACGGTCGCGTGATCGAGACCGCGAGCACGGCCGCCACGCTCGACCATCCGGCCAACGCCTTCGCGGCGCTGCTGTCGATGCTCGCGGAGCACGGCGTCGGCTGCATCCCCGAGGGCAGCGTGATCCTGACGGGCGGGCTCACCAACGCGCACCCTGTCTTTGCGGGCGACCATATCCGCATGTCGCTTGAACAGCTGGGGCCGGTCGAGCTCCACGTGACGGTCTGAGCAGACCCGGGTCCTGGGACAACCTTCTCGAGGAGTTTTCGATGGCATTGGCGGCACCCTTTTCGCTTCACCGATGGGTCGACGAGAATCGACACCTGCTCAAGCCCCCTGTGGGCAACAAGAAGGTCTTCGAGGACGGGGATTTCGTGGTCATGGCGGTGGGCGGCCCCAACGCAAGGACGGATTTCCACATCGATCCGGGCGAGGAGCTTTTTCTGCAGATCGAGGGTGACATGACGCTCCGCGTGGTCGACGAGGGCGTCGTGCGCGATATCGAGATTCGGGAGGGCGATATCTTCTTGCTGCCGCCGATGGTGCCCCACTCGCCGCAGCGCCGGGCCAATACGGTGGGCCTTGTGGTCGAGCGCAAGCGGGCAGCGGGCGAGCTCGACGCGCTCCGGTGGTACTGTGATGCGTGCGGCGGCGTGCTGCACGAGCAGACGTTCGCGCTTGAGGACATTGCGACCCAGCTCAAGCTGGTCATCGACGCCTTCAATGCCTCAGAAGCCCTGCGCACCTGTCGGGCCTGCGGGGTCACGAAGCCGGCTGGAGCCCCGCGAGCCTGACGCTGATGCGGATCGACGTCCACACACACATCTTGCCGCGGCACTGGCCTGACCTCGAGGCAAGATACTCGAGTCGTGGCTGGCTCCAGGTGCGCCACTGCGAGGGTTGCCGTTCGCGCCTGGAGCGTGATGGGCGCCTTTTTCGAGAGGTTGACTCGAATTGTTTCGACCTCGACGTGCGCCTCGCAGACTGTGACGCACAGGGCGTCACGGCCCAGGTGCTCTCGACGGTACCGGTGATGTTCTCGTACGGGCAGCGAGAGGTCGAGGCGCTCGATCTCGCCCGATTCTTGAACGACCACATCGCGGAGTGTGTGGCTGCGGTGCCCGGCCGCTTCGCGGGGTTGGCGACGGTGCCGATGCAGTCGCCAGAGCTCGCGGCCGGCGAGCTCCACCGCTCGGTCGTCTCGCTCGGCCTTGCCGGAGTGCAGATCGGCACCCATGTCGAGGGCTGGAACCTCGATGACCCCGCGCTCGAGCCCTTCTGGGAGACGGCGGATGCGCTCGGCGCGGCCATCTTCGTGCACCCGTGGGACATGATGGCCCAGGAGCGCATGCCGCGCCACTGGCTGCCGTGGCTTGTCGGCATGCCCGCAGAGGGTGCGCTCGCCGCTTGCAGCCTGCTGATGGGCGGGGTCGTCGAGCGCCATCCGAACATCCGGTTCATGCTGGCGCACGGCGGTGGCTCGTTCGCAGCGACGCTCCCCCGCATTGAGCATGGGTTCGCCGCGCGCCCCGACCTCTGCCAGACCCGGACAACCACCCCGCCGTCAGTGCTGGCGCGGCGGCTGTGGGCCGACTCGCTCGTGCACGATCCCGCGCTGATCGGGCTGCTGAGGCGAACCTATGGCGATGACCGTATCGCGCTGGGCACCGACTACCCCTTTCCGCTCGGGGAGGAGCGACCGGGCGCCGCCCTGCTCGCCGCCGGACTCGACGCAGGGACGCTCCAGGCGATGTTCTGGGACAACGCGCTGGCCTGGCTCGGACCGGCAGCATCGCGAAGGCTGACGGCGGCGGGCATGGCGCCGCCCACGGGAGACCCACGATGAACGAACGCCTGGTGCTCGACGCCGAACGCGCGGCACGTCTCGACGCGGCCGATCCCCTGGCGCCGCTCCGTGACGCCTTCCACATTCCGCTGGCGGCCGATGGTCGACCGCAGGCCTACCTCGCCGGCAACTCGCTCGGGCTGCAGCCCCGAGGCACGCGCGATGCGGTGCTTGCAGAGCTCGACGACTGGGCGCGGCTCGGAGTCGAGGGGCACTTCGAGGCCCGGCGACCCTGGTTCGACTACCACGAGTGCGTTCGGGGCTCACTGGCCCGGCTTGTCGGGGCCAGTCCGGCCGAGGTGGTCGCCATGGGCTCGCTGTCGGCGAACCTGCACCTGGCGATGGCGTCCTTCTACCGGCCCAGCGGTTCGCGGCGCAGGGTGCTGCTCGAGTGGGACGTCTTCGCCTCAGACCGCTACGCGGTGCAGGGTCAGGTACGCTGGCATGACGGCGACCCCGGCGTCGAGCTCGTCGAGGTGCGCGGCGACGAACGGGGGCACATCTCGACCGAGGCCGTGGTCGAGGCAATCGAGGCGCAGGGCGACGCCCTCGCGCTCGTGCTCTGGTCGGGCGTCAACTACTACACGGGGCAGCGGTACGACCTCGACGCCATCGCCGCGGCAGCCAGGCGCGTCGGCGCGGCGGTCGGGTTCGACCTGGCGCATGCGATCGGGAATGTCCCGCTGGCGCTCCACCAGACGGCGCCCGACTTCGCGGTCTGGTGCAGCTACAAGTACCTCAACGGCGGCCCCGGGACCGTGGCGGGGCTCTTCGTCGCAGAGCGGCACCATGGCGACCGCGCGCTGGTTCGGCTGGCCGGATGGTGGGGCAACGACCCGGCCACGCGCTTCTCGATGCCCCGCGGGTTCGTGCCGACCCGCAGTGCCGATGCGTGGCAGGTCAGCAACGCGCCGGTGCTCCCGATCGCCGCGCTCCGGGCCTCGCTCGACCTGTTCGACCAGGCGCCGGCCGAGGCGCGGCGGGCGAAGTCGCTTGCGCTCGGACAGGCGTTGATCGACAGCGTCGAGGAGCGGCTCGGCGGGCTCGTGCAGGTTCTGACACCACGGGATGGTGCACGGGGATCGCAGATCTCGATACGGCTCGGCGCCGAGGCGCGGCGCGTCTGCGGGCAGCTTCGGGAGCGGGGTGTCGTGTGCGACTTTCGTGCCCCGGACGTGATTCGCGCCGCGCCGGTGCCGCTGTACAATCGCTTTGCCGACGTGCTCCGGCTCGTCGATGCGCTCGACGAGATCGCCCGAACCCAGCCTTGGACGCCATGACCAGCCGAAAGACCCGCACCCCTGTCGACCCTGTCGTCATCGTCGGCGCCGGCCTCGCTGGCAGCCTGCTCGCGGTGATGCTTGCCGAGCGGGGCATCCCGGTCGTCGTGGCGGAGCGGAGGCCGGATCTCCGGACGGCGAGCATCTCTGCCGGGCGCTCGATCAACCTCGCGCTCTCGACGCGCGGGATCACCGCGCTCGAGGCGGCCGGCATCGACCAGGAGGTCCTGCGGCTCTGCGTGCCGATGCCGGGCCGGATGATCCACAACGCCGACGCAACGCTGCGCTTCCAGGCCTACGGGCGCCGCGGCCAGGCAATCCGCTCGGTGTCGCGCCGGGATCTCAACGGGGCGCTGCTGACGGCGGCGGAGCGCGCCGGCGCCTCGATCGAGTTCGAGACACACTGCGAAGGCATCGACCCCTCGACCGGCCACGTGACGCTGGTCAGGGCGGGCGGGTCGGCGAGGCGGCTCCGGAGCCGGTTCATCATCGGGGCGGACGGCGCCCACTCCGCCGTGCGGAAGTCCCTCTCGGAGGCCGGGCTGGTCAGGGATAGCGAGACGGTGCTCGACCACGTGTACAAGGAGCTGACGATCCACCCGGGCCCCGACGGCCGGCACGCGATGACCCCCGAGGCGCTGCACATCTGGCCGCGCCACGAGTTCATGCTGATCGCGCTGCCGAACCTCGACGGCTCCTTCACGCTGACGCTCTTCGTGGCGGCCGACGGCAAGACCTCGTTCGCGGCCATCGAGGAGGTGGGCGCGGCGCGGCGCTTCTTCGCCGAGCACTTCGCCGACGCGCTGGCGCTGATGCCGGACTTCGACGAGCAGTGGTCGTCAAATCCGCGCAGCCGCCTGAGCCACGTGACGACCGACCGCTTCCACGCCGGCACCCGCTGCATCCTGCTGGGTGACGCGGCC